>NZ_JBVVPY010000016.1:0-168283 GCF_055811335.1 Mesorhizobium sp. WSM4847
TCCATCTCTCTACCCATAAAAAAAAAATATTTGGGGGGCCCCCCCCCCCCCCCCGGTGGGGGGGGGGGGGGGGGGCGCCCCCCCCCCCCCCACGACTCACCCGGCCACAGCCGGCCCATCTCAACCGATCCGGCAGTCGCGCGGCCTCGCGGCCGCACCGGGAAATGTTGCAGGCCGAAACACCGGAGAAACCATGATCATCCGATACGCGCTCTTCGAAGGCGAAATCCATAGCGGCAGGGAAACTGAGTTCCGCCAGTTCGTGAAAGACCGGCTTGTCCCGCTCTGGACGCAGTTTCCCGGAGCCGAGGAAATCCGCATCCTCGACGGAACTATCCGCGACGAAGGCGCCCCGGCCTACGCAATGGCGCTGGCCATCCGCTATCCGGATATGGCGGCCTGCGAATTGGCGCTTCAATCCCCCATCCGGTCCGAAAGCCGCCAAGTTACCGGCGAGCTGCTGAAAATGTTCGCCGGACGCGTTCACCACCACGTGTTCGACGCGAGCGAATACGTGCCGACACGTGCACCTGAAGAATGAGCGGGCCGGTGGTCTGATCGGCTTGGCGTCATGGGACGCCATCTTCTGGTCGACATCGCCCACAAGGGTTTTCCGCAGCGGTTTTGAACCGTTTTCGTCGATGTATTGCCAATCAAGCTGGTGAGGCAGCCGCCGCGGACCAGGTCTAAATCGGCGATCCTGTCCGCCTCACGCGCTGCATCGGCACGGATCAGCGCGATGAAGATACGTCGGTATCCGCCACGCGCCGTCATCCAGAGTTGCGCTCAAGCCGCCCACAGGGATTGGTGACATAGCTGACATTGCGGCTCGGCAAGGCGCAGCAATCTTGCTAAGATCGGCGGTGGGAGGAGACGGGCATGCAATCGCTGCCGATAGCCCATCCTGGCGTAGCCAAGACGACAGCCGACGCATCGCTTCCACTCGCCTATTCCACCGCGACGCTCTGCTGGCTCCTGTCCGCCGGCGTCTACATCGCAGCCAAGTGGGTCGCCCCCGAGATGCCGCCTTGGGCGCTCTGCTTCTGGCGGCTGGCGCTCGCCTGCGCGATCCTGCTGCCTATCGTCCATCATCATCACGGGGCGATGCTCACACTGATCCAGTCCCGGGCGATCGAGGTGCTGGCCATCGGCGCCATCGGGCTGACCCTCTGTCAGGGCATGATCTACACGGGCCTCAATTACACCGACGCGACGACCGCCGGCATCATCATGGCGCTGTCGCCGATCATGACCATGGTGCTTGCCCGTTTCGTGCTCGGCGAGCCCCTCGGCATCTGGAAGGCGCTTGGCGCGCTGCTCGCTCTGGTCGGGATGGTGGTGATCGTGGCGCGCGGCGACCTTACCGCGCTGATGCGGCTCCAGTTCAATCCCGGCGAGTTGTGGATCGTCGGCAGCGCGTTTTGCTGGGGTCTCTACACCGTGCTGCTGCGTCGCGCCAAATTCGCTATCGAACTGCTGCCGACGGTGGTCCTGTTGCTGGGCGCCGGCGCGCTGGCCGCACTGCCACTCTATCTCTGGGAGCTGTTTTCCGGCGAGCGGTCGGCGCTGCATGCGAACGGCCTTCTGGCACTCGCCTATGTCGCTGGCCCGGGCGGCGCTCTGATGTATTACCTCTACAATCGCAGTGTCGAGACGCTTGGCGCCGGGCGCGCCAGCATGCTGCTCTATCTGCAGACTGTCTTCGTCGCCGTGCTCGCTTACCTTTTCCTAGGGGAAAGCTTGCACGACTACGACCTCGCCGGCGCCGCCTTTATCGTCGCCGGCCTGCTGCTCGCCACCGCGATCAAGCCGAGGCAGCGCACGGTGCATGTCGCGTAGGAACACCTCCCCGCTGCTCGTCTCACCTTCTGAGATACAGCCACAATGTCGTCGGCGCCAGGATCGCGGTCAGCGCCACCGGCGCGATCAGGGCGAGGACGACCTGACTGAGTGTCGCCCCGCCACCCATCAACCCGCGCAGCGCCGTCGTCATCAGCGACACCGGGTTGACTTCGACGAAGTCCCGCAGCCAGTCCGGCATGGTTCCGGGGTCGACCATGATGTTGGAGGCGAAGACGAGCGGGAACAGGAAGGTAAAGCCGAGCGTCATCACTGTGGTTGGCGTGCGGATCAGCAGGCCGAGCACGATGAATACCCAGCCCATGCCGAACCCGATGGCGATCAGCATGGCGAACGCCGCAAGCACGCCGAGGACGCCCGCTTCCGGCCGGTAGCCGAGAATCAGCCCGATGGCGAGGATGATAGACGCGGCAATCAAATGGCGCAGGATGTCGCCCACCATCAGGCCGGCGAATGGAGACAGCGACCAGATCGGCAGCGATCGGAAGCGGTCAAACAAGCCCTTGCCGAGGTCGGTCGACAATCCCATGCCGGAATACACTGCGTTGAACACCACGGTCTGAACCAGGATGCCGGGCAGGAAGAACTGCAGGTATTCGCCAGGCGAACCGGCGAGCGCGCCGCCGAAGACGAAGGTGAACAGCAGCGTGAACATGATCGGAGTCATCACCAGGTCGAACAGCTGCTCCGGCACATGCTTGAATTTCAGCACCGCGCGCCATCCGAAGACCAGCGCATTGGAAAGGGCTGATGGGGTCTTCGGTCGGGCGACCCTTTGCAGCCGCTGCAGGGATGTTGTGTCGATCATGGCTTGTCGTCCTTCGGGCTTACACCCAGGCTCGGCTGGCCCGTCAGCGCGAAGAAGACCTCCTCAAGGCTGGGTTGGCCCATGGAGAAATCCGACAGTTCGATGCCGGCAGCGACCAGGTCGGCCAGCGCCTCATTGGCGGCCTTCGCCGTGCCGGCAAGGACGGAGAGCTCCGCGCCCTCGGCACTGCGCTGGACAGGGTGCTCCAGCCGGCGTTCCAGGATCGACGCCGCCTGGTCCAGCCACGCGACATCGGCGAGCGCTACATGGAGAAACCCGGAGCCTGTGGCCGCCTTCAATTCGCGGCTGGTGCCCTCGGCAATCTTCCGGCCGTGGTCGATGACGGCGATGCGTGCCGCGAGTTGATCGGCCTCTTCGAGATATTGCGTGGTGAGCAGGATGGTGACGCCGGCCTCGGCGAGGCCGCGGATCATGCCCCAGACATCTTTTCGGGCGTTCGGATCGAGGCCTGTGGTCGGCTCATCGAGGAACAGCACGCCCGGCGTGACGATCAGCGAGGCGGCTATGTCGAGCCGCCTTCGCATGCCACCCGAATAGTCCCTCACCTGCTTCGTCGCCGCTTCGGACAAGCCGAAAGCCGCGAGCAGGTCGTCCGCGCGGGTTTTCGCGGCGCGACCGCGAAAACCCCAGAGTCGGGCGAGCAGGACGAGGTTCTCCCGGCCCGTCAGGTCCTCGTCGAGCGAAGCGAACTGCCCGGTCATCGCGATTGCCGCACGGACCTCGTGCGGGGCCTGCACGACATCGTGCCCCATCACGGTCGCGGAGCCGGCGTCGGGGCGCGACAGCGTCGCAAGCATCTGCATCAGCGTTGTCTTGCCGGCGCCGTTCGGACCCAGGATGGCGAAAATCATGCCGCGCGGCACATCGAGATCGATACCATCGACGGCACGCAGCTTGCCGAAGGTTTTGACCAGGCCCCGGGCGGAAATGGCTGACCGGGCAAGGCCCGTGGCGGGCATACCCATAGGAGAAGTATCGTTCATGCAATCATCCGGCAGTCGCAAAATGAAGGCCAACTTCGGCGCAATGGCTGCGTCGTCAATTCCTCTGCAGGCGCGCGAGCTTACCGTCTGGGTTGTCCCCGTGCCAGAGGCTCCGACCATCTGCCTGGCCGCCGAGCTGGAGCGCCGGTCAGATCATGTCGGCTACTTCCCTTGGGGTTTCTCACTCGATCACGGCACAGGCCTGACGCTTTCCGGCATTACCGGCAGGCTGGCTTTTGTAGTCGTCCTGTCCACCGTGGATCATCAATGCCTTGCCTCGTATCGCCGTTTCTCCACCATCCAGCTTGACCATGCTGTTGAAAACCTGGGCACGCAAAACGCCGTCGGCGCCGACCCGCTGATTTGGCATATCGCCCGCGTGCGGGCCTTTTTCGGCGAGATATCCATGTTCGGCATTCGTCGGATTGAAGTGCCCACCGGCCGAGTCATGGCTGGTCTGATGATCGCACTTTCCGGTCTCATGAACATGGAACGCAACCAATTCGCCCGCCGGCAGTCCCGTCACCTCCAACTCTATCAGCACACCCTGCGCCGTCTCGGTCAGCGTGGCCGTTCCATTCTTCTCACCAGCCATGTTGACGAATTCGGCTTTCGCGGTCACGGCTTCCTGCGCCGCCGCAGGCATCGCGACCGCCAGCGCCAATCCTGTTGCTGCAACCAATTTTCTCATCGACTCGGCCTCCGGTTGTCCAAGGCATCCAACAACAACGGCGCCTCTTCGTTCCATTTGGGAATTGAGTTTTTGTCTCCGGCACGGTCGATGTGCCTCTGTTACACCAATTCGAAGAGTTGCGCGGTTTGCCAGCCCGCAAGCAGTATGATGAGAGTGCCAACGAGCCTGAGAAGCGTCTTTTCTGCGATCGACTTCACCATCAATCCGGCCATCGGCGCTGCGATCACCCCGCCAAGGACCAAGCCGGCAACGGCGATCAGATTTTCTGCCAGCGCTCCTGCCTCCGCCCAATGGCCGGTCAATAACGCAAACAGGAAGGTCAGGGACACCGACAGCGTGGTAAGGAACTCGGTGGCATTTACCGTGCCAATCACGTAGCGGGGCGTCCCGCCAAAACCGAGAAGGCCCGTCGTCACGATGGGTCCCCATCCGCCACCCCCTGCCGCATCGAGAAATCCACCACCAAGCCCAAGCGGAGGCACCGCGGCTGCAGGGACCGGCTTGCTTGGTATCCGTCGGAAGGAACGGAACAGGAGCCAACCTCCGACGAGCGCAAGATATGTGGTCACATAAGGCTTCATGATGGCCCCCTCAAACGAGGTGAGCACAAAAGCGCCGAGAACGCCGCCGAGCACGCCAAACGGCATCAGCCGCCAGAAAAGCTTCCAGTCGATATTGCGGTGATAGAGGTGAGCCGAACCCGAGGCCGCCGTGGTAAACAGCTCGGCCGCGTGAACTGAAGCCGAAGCATGTGCAGGAGACACGCCGAACCCCAGTAGTGTTGTCGAGCAAATCACGCCGTAGGCCATGCCGAGAGCGCCGTCCACAGCCTGAGCTAAAAACCCTACGATCGCAAAAAGAAGGAATTCTTGCATTTGGTTCTCCAACAAGGCGCGGATGTACTCGATAAAAGAGGAACCCGCCGCCTACAACGCATGCAATCTTCATGCTTCCACAACTCACCAAACGCCTGGCATCGATAATGGGACGACGAACGGGAAACTGTCCACCCGCACCCTTCGAGCGATACAGCCTTCCACGGCGGCGCGTGGCGGTGCTTACTCACGACCAGTCGCGGCTCTCGACTGCCGTGATGGCTTTGTGTCGCGCTTTGGCGTCAGTTCCGCCCCGGTTTGGTCGTTCAATCGTTTCTTGAGGATGTCAATGAGGCTGACGGTGACCGCGATCACCGCAGGGCCGAGGACAAGCCCGGATGCTCCGAAAAGGACGATGCCCCCGATCGCGCCGATAAAGGCGACCACTGTGTGGAGCCGCAGCCGGCTCCCGACAAGCATCGGATAGAGCAGATTGTCGATGCCGGCGACGACGCCGCCGCCCCAGACGGTCAGGATCGCTGCGCTCGCCCAAGCCCCTTCCAGCGCGAGATAGATCGCTGCCGGCACCCAGACCAGGAATGCGCCAAGCACCGGCACGATGGCAAGAAGCCCCATTACCAGGCCCCAGAAGACCGGAGTCGGCAGGCCGAGCCACCAGAACATCAGACCGCCCAGCGTTCCTTGCACGACGGCGATGAGCACGGTGCCTATCAGGATCGCATGCACCGTCTCGGCAAGGCGGGACAGCAAATATGCCATCTCCGATGCGCGCAGCGGCGACAGACGCTCGATCCCGCGCAGGGCCGGTTCACGGTCCCGCAAGAAATAGAACAGCAGATAGAATGTCAGCACGAACATCACGGCCTGGTTGATCGAGCCGCGCAGCAGCGATGTGCTTTGTCCCGTCAGCCATTGTACAAATGCGGCGACCGTGCCGGCCGGATCGAGTTGGTTCTCGATCCATCCGGCAACCGCCGAAAGCCTGGGATAGCCCGACAGGAAGGCATCTGTGTTCCAGCCCCGGATGACCTCCTCCATGTAGGTGGCGCCGTTTACCGCCTCGCCAACAAGCTGCTGTGCCACGAAGACGAGCGGCAGGCCGACCGCCACCGCCGCGATGCTGACCGACATCAATGCAGCCAGATTTTGATTCCTGAGCCTTTCCTCGACCCGTCGATGAGCCGGATGCAGGACGATTGCCAACACCAGAGCCCAGGTCAATGCGGGCAAAAAAGGCAATGCCAGGCGGTAGCAGATGTACAGACCGATCGCCGTCGCGGCCACGATGCCGATCAATCTCATTTGTCTCATATCGGGCATCTGTTTCAGGTCGGGCATCTCTCGCCGTCTCGCAAACCAAGCGAGACTACTGGATTCTTTGACGAAATGGCAGCTTCCGTTGCCGCACCCCTACTGCCAAGCCGTTGTCGAGTGTGACGAAAATGGTCGGGACATTACGCGCTCAGTGGGCTGTTATGCCGGTGGGCGCCCGTCCGGGCTGCCAGCACCACGGCCTGCCGGGCGTGGATGCTCCGACCTACGGCGGTTTTTACAGCTCGCTCGCGGCAGCGCAGCTTCACAGGGCGGCCAAAAAGAAAAAAAGGCCGGACTGTTAAGGTCCGGCCAGGCATGAAGGTTCAAAACCTCCAGAGGGGAACGCGCCGGACGCAATGGGAGGAAAACATCCGACGCAATGCGCATATGGGTCGGCACGGATGACGTTTCAACGACATGGGCTGGGCCACATCAGCCGCCCTATAGAGCCACCCGGGCTCGGTGCTGCCACGAAACGAGCCCTGGCGTTCTCAGTCGATGTCGAAGGACACGCCTTGGGCCAGCGGCAGCGCCTTGGAATAGTTCACCGTGTTGGTGGCGCGCCGCATGTAAGCCTTCCAGGCGTCGGAACCGCTCTCGCGGCCGCCGCCGGTCTCCTTCTCGCCGCCGAAGGCGCCGCCGATCTCGGCCCCCGACGTGCCTATGTTGACGTTGGCGATGCCGCAGTCGGACCCGTCGACGCCGAGGAAGCGCTCGGATTCCTGCAGGTCGCGGGTGAAGATCGACGACGACAGCCCCGCTCCGACCGCATTGTGCTCGTCGAGCACGGCGTCGAAGTCCGAGTATTTCATCACGTAGAGGATCGGCGCGAAGGTCTCTTCCGTCACCGGCGAGACCTGCTTGGGCATCTCGATCAGCGCCGGACGAACGTAATAAGCGTCGGGAAGGCCGTTCTCGACTCGCACGCCGCCGGTGGCCTTGCCGCCTTGAGCGGCGGCTTCCTTCAACGCGTTCTGCATGCTGTCGAAGGCTGCCTTGTCGATCAACGGTCCGACCAGCGCTGATGTCTCCAGCGGATTGCCGACAGAGACGCTTTCATAGGCCTTTTTCAGGCGCGGAACGAGTTGGTCGTAGACGCTCTCATGCACGAACAGGCGCCTGAGCGTCGTGCAGCGCTGGCCGGCGGTGCCCATGGCGCCGAAGGCGATGGCGCGCAAGGCCATGTCGAGATCGGCCGTCGGGCAGACGATGCCGGCATTGTTGCCGCCGAGCTCCAGCACGGCGCGGGCAAAACGCTTCGCCAGCCGTGGACCGACATCCCTGCCCATGCGGGTCGAGCCGGTGGCCGAGACCAGCGGCACATCAGGATGATCGACCAGAATTTCGCCGACGGCGCGATCGCCGATCAACACCGAAATCAATCCTTCCGGAGCATCGCCGAAACGTTCTCCCGCACGCTTGAAGATCGCCTCGCAGGCGAGCGCCGTCAGCGGTGTCTTTTCCGACGGCTTCCAAACCACCGCGTCGCCGCAGACCAGCGCCAGCGCGGCGTTCCACGACCACACCGCGACCGGGAAGTTGAAGGCCGAAATCACGCCGACGACGCCCAGCGGGTGCCAGGTTTCCATCATGCGATGACCCGGGCGCTCGGTGGCGATGGTCAGGCCGTACAATTGCCGCGACAGGCCGACGGCGAAATCGCAGATGTCGATCATCTCCTGCACTTCGCCGAGCCCTTCGGACGGGATCTTGCCGACCTCGATCGACACCAGCCGGCCAAGCTCTGCCTTGTGCGCGCGCAGTTCCTCGCCTAGCAGCCGCACCAGCTCGCCGCGCTTCGGTGCCGGCATCAGCCGCCATGCCTGGAAGGCTTTATGCGCCCTTTCGATGGTCTCTGCCGCATCGGCCGGCGAGATCGTCTTCAGCGCGGCGATCTGCTCACCCGTCACCGGGCTGCGCACGATGAGATCGCCGCCCGAAAGCGCAGCCTCGGCAACACCCAGTTTCGCCAGCAGCCCGGCTGTTTCCTTCGCAATCGTCATTTTCTTTCCCTTTCAGACCCGTCGCTCAATTATGCATGTCGCCCAAAAGCATGCCCTCGGGCCTGACCCCAAAGTGCGCAGCGGTTTTGGGACATGCACCCTTGCGCCATGCCGTCCCTGCACCGATCGGCACATCAGGCGCTGTCATGGCGTGGCATTACTCGTTTCAGGGAAAAATCGCCACCCCGGCATGGTCTAAGCCAAAGGCAGACCGTTGAACCAGCGAGTCGTCTCAGCGCGCTGCCTGCGCACCCCGCACGGCGCCTTCCTTCATCAGGCGGTCGATGTGCATGCGGATATGGGCGGCCTCGGCGGCCGTATTGGCAAGCGCAATGGCGCGGTCGAAGGCGATGCGCGCCTCCTCACCACGACCGAGCTGCATCAGCAGGCCACCCCTAAGGCCGAAGAAGTGGAAATAGCCGGAAAGCCTTTGTTCCAACGGCTCAATCATGGCAAGTGCGGCTTCCGGCCCGCGCACCTTGGCGACCGCGACGGCGCGATTGAGCGTCACCACCGGCGACGGCTGCATCTGCTCGAGCAGGCTGTAGAGCAGCTCGATCTCGTTCCAGTCCGTGTCCTCGGGCCTTTCCGCGCGCGCATGCAGGGCGGCGATTGCCGCCTGCACCTGGTAGGGACCGGGCTTGTGGTGGCGTAGCGCTTTGTCGACCAGCGCCAGCCCCTCGTCGATCATCTTGCGGCTCCACAGGCTGCGGTCCTGGTCTTCGAGCAGCACGATTTCGCCGTTCTCGTCGAACCGCGCCGGCGCACGCGCATGCTGAAGCAGCAAGAGCGCCGTCAGGCCCATGATCTCCGGCTCGGTCTGGAACAGCCTGAGCAGCAGCCGGGCCAGCCGGATCGCCTCCTCGCAGAGCGGCGCGCGCGCCGGCGCCTCGCCGCTGTTGGTCGAATAGCCCTCGTTGAAGATCAGGTAGACCATCGCGGCAACCGCGGCGAGCCGCTCGGAGCGCTCGACCACTCCGGGCGTCTCGAACGGCACGCCGGCATCGGCGATGCGCGCCTTGGCACGTGTGATGCGCTGCTCCATCGCGCTTTCACCGACGAGAAAGGCGCGGGCGATCTGCTTGACGCTCAGGCCTGAAACGATGCGCAGCGCCACGGCGATCTGCTGCGTCGCCGGCAGGTCGGGATGACAGCAGATGAACAGCAGCCGCAATATGTCGTCGCGGTAGTGCGCGCCGTCCAGCCGTTCGGCGATATCGGTCTCGGCATCTTCCAGATCGGAGATCTGGTGCTCTTCCGGCAGCGGCGCCTGCTTGGCACGCTTGCGCACCGCGTCGATGCCGCTGTTGCGGCCAACGAAGATCAGCCAGGCTGCCGGATCGCGCGGCGGGCCGTTTGTCGGCCAGTTCTTCAGAGCTCGCAGGCAAGCGTCCTGGAAAGCTTCCTCCGCCGCGTCGAGATCGCGGAAGTAGCGCAACAGCGCGCCCATCGCCTGTGGGCGGGCGGTGCTGATCGCTGTGCTGATCCAGGTAAGGTCGGTCATGCTGAAACCTTGGCGGGATTGAAGAGCGAAACCGGCCGTATCTCGTAGGAGCCGCCGCTCGGGTTCACCTCGGAAAGCTCGCGCGCAAAGTCGACGGCCTCGTCGAGATCGGCGCATTCGAGTGTGTAAAAGCCGAGGAACTGTTCCTTGGTCTCGGCAAACGGGCCATCGATGACGACCGATTCGCCCTTGACCTTTCTCAGCGTTGTCGCTGCGGTCGTCGGCAGCAGCCGCGCCACCGGGCCAAGCCGGCCGGCCCGAGCGTATTTTTCCTGCACGCCCAGGAGTTTTTCCATGACGGCATCGTCCTGTTCCTTGCTCCACGAGCAGACGACGTCTTCGGAGGCATAGCAGAGGATTGCGTAGAGCATGGGTGCGTCCTTTTCTCTGTCAAAGGACGAAACAGTAGGACCGATCCCGACACAACGTCGATAAAAAAATCATGTCCTGCCAGCACAATGAAGGCCTTTGGTTTCTCTGGTCGGTTCAGCTTTCCTGCGCCTTCAGCCATCTCAAAACGACGGCTTCTTCATCATCAAGGCCGGCTATCGATCGCTTCCGCTTGTTCGCATCCGCCATTTCGCCGAGCAGCCGACCTTCGGACCAGGCTTCGAAAACCTGTGGGTGGATATAACAGCTGCGGCAGATGGCGCGCGTGTTGCCCAGCCGCTCGGCCACCTTGTCGATGACGCCGTTCATCACCCGCTTCTGTTGTGCCTGGCTTTCGGGTCGTTCGGTTAGCGCAAACAGCGACGCAGCATGGATGGTGCCGCCCCAGGTTCGGAAATGCTTCGAGCTGAAATCGGCCCCCACCGTCTCCCTGATATAGCGGTTGACGTCGTCGGAGCGGATTGGTCGCCTGCTTCCGTCCTCGTCGAGATACTGGAACAGCTTCTGGCCCGGCAGATCCTGCGCCCCGCGCACAACCCTGGCGATCCGGCGATCGACGAGCTTCAGCTTCCATTCCTTGCCGGACTTGCCCTTGAAAGCGAAACGCAGGCTCGAGCCATTGATGTCGACATGGCGGTCGCGCAGCGTGGTCAGCCCAAAGCTGTTGTTGTCGCGGGCGTAGGCAGCATTGCCGACGCGGATCATCGTGTTGTCGAGCAGCCAGACCACAGCGGCGACAACGCGTTCCAGCGGCAGGCCGTGACGGCGCAGATCGGCGTCGATCTGGCGTCGCAGTTCAGGCAGGCTCTCTGCAAAGGCAACCAGGCTCGAATATTTGACGCCGTCGCGCTCCTCGGCCCATTGCGGATGATAGCGATATTGCTTGCGTCCGCGCTGGTCTCGGCCGGTCGCCTGGATGTGACCGTCAGCAACGGGCGAAATCCACACATCCGTCCACGCCGGTGGGATGGCGAGCGCCTTGATGCGGGCCATGGTGTTCTCGTCGACGCCCTGCCCGTCAGGTCCTTTGTATGAAAATCCCCTGCCGGTCCTGAAACGGCGGATACCGGGCTCGGTATCGGTGACATAGGTGAGCGAGGCTCGATCGGCCGAGGCCTCTCCGCCATTCTTCGGCGCCCCGTTTTTTGGTGCACCCTCCTTGGCAGCCGACCGGCCAGTCGACGATCCGGATTTGTCCAGCATGTCCTCTCCACGAGAAATTTTCCCGTAGATAAGCGCAGGAACGGCTGCTGGTTCCGCGTGTGGCTTTCAGAATGATGTCAGCGCACCGCATGTGCGTTCGACGGGCCGTCTCTCTGTCTACCTTCGGCGCCTACAAATCGATCGCGGCCTCGCTTGCCGTCATGCCTTTTCCAGCACGACCGGAATGACGTCGACCGCCTGCTCCCCGACCTGTCCGCCCGTCGTCTTCAGGACGCCGACGATCGGCGCTACATCCGAATAGTCGCGGCCGTGGCCAACGGTGATGTGGTCATTGCTTGCCCGCATGCCGTTGGTTGGATCGAATTCCTGCCATCCGGTGTCGCGCCCGCACCACACCTTGACCCAGGCATGCATGGCGTCGGCCCCTTCCAATCGCGGTTTTCCGGGCGGCGGAATGGTGCGCAGGAAGCCGCTGACATAGCCGGCGGGGATACCGAGGCCGCGCAGGCCGGCGATCATGATGTGCGAAAAATCCTGGCAGACGCCCCGCTTCAGGCTGAAAGCATCGCTCGCCCGGGTATGCACCGTGGTCGCCTCGCCATCGTAGGTGAAATCGCGATGAATGCGGTTGCACAGGTCCATGGCGGTACCGACGACAGAACTGCCGGCACTGCTCCGCGCATATCCCGTTATATCAGCATCGACGCCGACATGGTCGCTGGCGGCCAGAAAGTGATGCGGTGTATCAGGCGACAGCGACCGCACCGCTTCGAGTTGGCTCCGCAGCCGGCGAATGTCGGGCGACACGTCAAGCCCGGGTTCCGGCCGCGAGACGGCGACGCGCGCGCTCATCCTGATGTCGAGCGCATCATGGGCATCGCGAAAGGCGATCGACGTGACATTGTTGCCGAAGAAATCGGAAAAGTCGGAGCGTTCGCTCGGCGCCGGCGCGAAGGACAGCGAAGCGGCGATCACCCGCTGCACGCCCGATATCGTCGGCGGCAGCACGCGCACCTGATGGCGGCCGCCGCCGGCTGCAGCATCATAGTCGTAACGCAGATTGAGCCTGATATCGTAGAGCATGCCAGCCTCCGGGTCCCGTCCTTAGCCGAAATAGGCCTTACCCGAAATAAGCCTTGGCGAGGCGGTTATAGAGGCCGCCGATCTCGGTGGCGAGATCGTCCAGGGCCTTCGCCGTCATGTCCGCGGGCTCCTTGATGGCGATTGCCGTATTGAGCTGCAGTATCTCTTTCGCCGCCGGCGACATATGCCCCTCGCCGCCGACAGCAGGCAACAGCGCGATTTCGGCCTTCAGCCGCTCGAACTGGAACAGGATGGAGCGCGGGTTGAGCGGATCGAGCGCCAGGAGGTCGATCACCGTGCGCCTGCCGGCCTGCACCGGATACTGCCGCCGGTGGGTCATCACGCTGTCGCCGATCTCCAGCATCATGTCGAGCGCGCCTTCGGGCGCCGCTGCCTCGGTCAGCCGGGCCAGCGTGCGGGCAATCTGGATGCCGCGTTCCAGCCGCCGGCCGATCTCCAGGAAGCGCCAGCCGGTGAAGCGATACATATTCTCATGCAGCAGGCCGGAAAACCCGGCGAGCTTGCGCAGGATGACCGTCATCGCCCGCGTCGCATCATCGCCAGGCGCCACCGTTGTCGCGAATTGATGGATGGTCTTCGACAGATCCTTCAGCGCCAGCCAGCCGTCGGGCGAGAAGCGGTCGCGGATCTGTCCGGCGCTGTAGACGGCGCTGTCCAGCGTGCCGATCAGTCCTGGCGGGATCGCCGCCGCGACGTCGATGCCGAACGGTTCGAGATGGTCTCTGATATCGGCAAGCAGCGGCATGTCCGGGTCGGAGGCTTCGGCCAGCCGCACGTGATAGGCGCGCAGGATGCGCACCGTGCCTTCCGATCGCTCGATGTAGCGGCCGAGCCATGTCAGGTTTTCCGCCGCGCGGCTGGGCAGGCTGCCTGGCGAGGTGCGGGTGAAGCTGTCGTGCTCCTGCGGCAGCAGCGTCTCGCGCTCCACCGGCCTGTCGCTGACCACCCATACATCCGCAGCCTGGCCGCCGCGCTGCATGGCGATTGCGGTCGGGTCGAGCGAAAAGCCGACGCGGGCAAAACCGCCGGGCATCACCGTCCAGCCTTCCGGCGTTCGCGCCAGATAGACGCGCAGGGCTGCCGGCCGCGGCTCAAGCCAGCCGCCGACATAGACCGGCGTGGTCGAAAGCGTCACCGCTTCCTGTCCGACGAAGGCGCCGCCGTCCCGTTCGATCAGGGCTATCAGTTCGGCCCGTTCCCCGGCGACCAGCGCCGAGCCCAGCCTGGTGCAATCGTCATCCTCGAAGGCAAGCCGCGTCGACAGCGCCGGACCGATCACCATGCGGTCGAGGTTGGCCAGCACATGGTCACGGTCCGCGTCCCGCCCGCACCACCATGTCGCGACGCTCGGCAAGAGAAGCTCCTCGCTCCGCAATTCGCGCGAAATTTTTGGCAGGAAGGCGAACAGCGCCCGCGTTTCCATCAGCCCGGAGCCGAGCGCGTTGACGGCTGAGACGGCTCCCCAGCGGATCGCCTCGACCAGCCCTGGCGTGCCGATCTGCGAATCCGGCCTCAGCTCCAGCGGATCGGCGAAGGCGGCGTCGAGCCGCCGCCACAGCACGCTGACCGGCATCAGCCCGGAAACCGTGCGCACCATCAATCGACCGCCGGAGACGGTCAGATCCTCGCCTTCGAGCAGCATGATGCCGAGATAGCGGGCGATATAGGCATGCTCGTAATAAGTTTCGTTGAGTGGCCCCGGCGTCAGGATGGCGACACGGCCGCCCGATCCCTTGGCCATGCCGTTAAGCGCGTCGCGAAAGCGACGGAAGAAGCCGGCAAGGCGGTGCACATGCATCTCGCCATAGATGTCGGACAGCGCACGCGTTGTGGCGACGCGGTTTTCCAGCGCAAAGCCGGCACCTGACGGCGCCTGCGTGCGGTCGCCCAGCACCCACCAGCGGCCATCCGGTCCACGGCCGAGTTCGAACGCGCAGAAGTGCAGGAAATGGCCGCTGGCCGGTCTGGTGCCGACGACGGGGCGCAAATATTCCGGGCTGGCCGCGATCAGCCCCGCCGGCAGGATGCCTTTCTCGACCAGGCGGTTCGGCCCGTAGATATCGGCAATCGTTTCCTCGAACAGCTCGGCCCGCTGGACCAGGCCGGCACTGATCGCGGCCCATTCCTGCTCCTCTATCAGGAGAGGCACATGCGCCAGCGGCCATTCGCGCTCATTGGCGCCGGCCTGATCGTAGAGACGGTAATAGACGCCGGCGTCGCGCAGATACTGGTCGGCGCGGGCGAAGCGCTGGGCAAGCTTTTCAGGCCCCAGATCTTCCAGCGCCTCGATGAACTCCTTCCAGACCGGACGGGGATTGCCTGATGCATCGACCATCTCGTCGACGACGCCGTCGATCGGCTGGTAGTGCTCCAGCAGGTTATGCGGCCTGCCGCGTATTTCCTGGTGATTCCCCTTTGCCATGGCTGATCAGAGTCTTGCAGGCCGCCGCAGGTCAAGGGTCATCGGGAAATCCTCAGAGGCTTGTTCGCCGCGCAGCACGTAGGCGGACGGCGTATGGCCGCGCGGCTCGAAGCGGGCGAGCCGCCGCGCCTCCGCTTCGTTGCCGTTGACCGGGAAAGTGTCGTAGCTGCGCCCGCCGGGATGCGCGACATGGTAGACGCAGCCGCCGACCGCCCGGCCCGACCAGCGATCATAGATGTCGAAGACCAGCGGCGTGTTGACCGGCAGTGCTGGATGCAGCCCCGATGACGGCTGCCAGGCCTTGAAGCGGACGCCGGCCACCGCGATCTCTCTGGAGTCGGTCACCTTCATCGGCACGATGCGGCCGTTGCAGACGACCGCATGACGTTCCGGATTGAGCCCTTCGGTCTTCACCTGCAGCCGCTCAACCGAGGAATCGACGAAGCGTACGGTGCCGCCGATGGCGCCCTGCTCGCCCATGACATGCCACGGCTCCAGCGCCTGCCGCAGCTCCAGCTTGATGCCGGCATGCTGGACTTCGCCGCAGAACGGGAAGCGGAATTCAAGCTGCGCGTCGAACCATTCGGGACGGAACTCGAAGCCGTTCAGCTTGAGGTCGTCAAGCACGTCGAGAAAGTCAGCCCAGACATAGTGCGGCAGCATGAAACGGTCATGCAGTGACGTGCCCCAGCGCACGAAGCGGCCATCGAGCGGGTTCTTCCATGCGCGGGCGATGATGGCGCGCACCAGCAATTGCTGCGCCAGGCTCATGCGCGCATTGGGCGGCATCTCGAAGCCGCGGAACTCGACCAACCCCAGCCGGCCGGTCGGGCCGTCGGGCGAAAACAGCTTGTCGATGCAGATTTCCGAACGGTGGGTGTTCCCCGTCACGTCGGTCAACAGGTTACGGAACAGCCGATCGACCAGCCACGGCAACGGGGCGCTGCCACTGTCCGGATGCGGCACCTGCGCCATGGCGATCTCAAGCTCGTACAGCGAATCGTGGCGCGCCTCGTCGAAACGCGGCGCCTGGCTGGTCGGGCCGATGAACAGGCCTGAGAACAGATAGGACAGCGACGGACGGCGCTGCCATTGCAGGACAAGGCTCTTCAGCAAATCGGGGCGGCGCAGGAACGGACTGTCGTTGGGTGTTGCGCCGCCGACGACGACATGGTTGCCGCCGCCGGTGCCGGTATGACGGCCGTCGATCATGAACTTGTCGGCGCCAAGCCGCGTCTGCCGCGCCTCCTCGTAGATCGCTGTGGTCGTCGCCACGCAGTCCTGCCAGTTCGCAGCCGGATGGATGTTCACCTCGATGACGCCGGGATCCGGAGCCACGCGGATGACATTTAGGCGCGGGTCGTGTGGCGGACCGTAGCCCTCGATATGCACCGGCAGGCCGATAGCCTTTGCCGCGTTCTCGGCCGCCGCGACCAGTTCGAGATAGTCCTCCAGCGCCTCGACCGGCGGCATGAATACACAAAGCCGTCCGTCGCGCGGCTCGACCGACAGCGCGGTGCGCACCGCGCCACCGATCTCGGTAATCTCCTGTTCGACACGGTCCTGCTGGCCGGTCGCTGCGGTGAAGGACGCCGCCTGCTGGCGGCGCGCCATTTCGTCAGCGCCTTCAAGTTCGGCCGGGGCAGCCTCCGGCAAAGAAGCGGCTTCAGGCAAAATAGCCTCGCGCGCCGGCAATGGTCCGCGCGACAGCGAAGGATCGACCGGCACGATGTAGGGGAACTGCGCCGGCGGCACATGGGGAAGCGTGCCGAGCGGCAGGCGGTAGCCGACCGGTGAATCGCCCGGCACCAGGAACAGCCTGCCGCGCCGCGTCTTCCACTTCTCCGAACGCCAGCGCGGTCCCGACGCCTGGCTGTTCCAGCGCTGGACAGGCAGTACATAGCCCGACGGCTTGGTCAGGCCGCGTTCGAACACCCGCGCCATGCGGCTGCGCTCCTCGGGGTCGTCCAGCTTCGAATTGGACGGATCGACATTCTCCGGCAGCTTGCCTTCCTTGAGCAGCCACTCAGCCGGGTCCTCATAGGCTTCGCTGACCATTGACTTGTCGATGCCGAGTTCATCGGCAATCGCCGTCAGCAGGCTTTCAGCCTGCTTCGGCCCGACATCTGCTTCGCTGTTCTCCCGCGCGATCAGCGACGGGTCGCTCCACACCGGCTCGCCGTCGGCGCGCCAGTACAGCGAGAAGGTCCAGCGCGGCAGGCTTTCGCCCGGATACCACTTGCCCTGCCCGTAGTGCAGGAAGCCGCCGGGCGCGAAACGCTCACGCAGCCGGCGGATCAGCGCATCGGCCTTTTCGCGTTTTGTCGGGCCGACGGCGGCGGTGTTCCACTCCTCCGCCTCGAAATCATCGATCGACACGAAGGTCGGCTCGCCACCCATGGTCAGCCGCACGTCCCCGGCTTCGAGTGCGGCGTCGACCTGCCTGCCCAATGCGTCAAGCGCCTGCCAGCTTTCGTCCGAGAATGGCTTGGTGATGCGGGGGTGCTCGGCGATGCGGTCGACCCGCATGTCGAAGCCGAACTCGACATTGGCGAAGCTCGCCATGCCGGAAATAGGCGCGGCGTTGCGGAAATGCGGCGTGGCCGCCAACGGCACATGGCTTTCGCCGGTGAGCAGGCCGGAGGTCGGGTCGAAGCCGATCCAGCCGGCCCCCGGCAGATAGACCTCGCACCAGGCATGAAGATCGGTGAAGTCGACGGCGGTGCCGGGCGGACCGTCAAGCGCGACGAGGTCGGGCTTCAACTGGATCAGGTAGCCGGAAACGAAGCGCGCGGCGATGCCGAGGTTCCTCAGGATCTGTACCAGCAGCCAACTCGTATCGCGGCACGAGCCTTTCTTGGCGGCCAGCGTTTCCTCCGGCGAAAAAACGCCGGTTTCCATGCGCACGATATAGGCGACCTCGCGCTGCAGGCGGGCATTGAGGTCGACGACGAAATTGACGGTATTGGTTGGGTGGCGATCGATGGTTTGCAGGAACGCCGACAGCAGCGGTCCAGCCGGTTCCGGCGTCCGGTAGATGGCGAGATCGGCGCTGATCTCTTCCGGGTATTCGAACGGCAAGGTCTCGGCCGCCGGCTCGACGAAAAAATCGAATGGGTTGTAGACCGTCATGTCGGCGACGAGGTCGACCTCGATCTTCAGTTCCGTCACCGGTTCCGGAAACACGAAGCGCGCGAGGAAATTGCCGTAGGGATCCTGCTGCAGATTGACGAAGTGGTTCGCCGGCCCGACCTTCAACGAATGGCTGAGCACCTTGGTGCGGGAATGCGGCGCCGGCTGCAGCCTGATGACCTGCGGGCCGAGGACGACCGGCCGGTCATATTTGTAATGGGTCAGGTGGTAGACGGCTGCCAGAATTGCCATGGGACCCCGAAAGTCGGCGTTTCAAACGAACTCGCCGAACCCTGACACAAATGCTGGCCATTCTCCAAGCAGAGATGTTGCGGTGCAACTAATTTAAGCAGCGTTGCTGGCCTCGGGGCCGGCTCAGAAAAACGCCTGCAATCCGGTCTGCGCCCGTCCGAGGATCAGCGCATGCACGTCATGCGTGCCCTCATAGGTGTTGACCGTTTCCAGGTTCTGCGCATGGCGCATGACGTGGTAGCCGATCTGGATGCCGTTGCCGCCATGCATGTCGCGGGCCTGGCGGGCGATGTCGAGCGCCTTGCCGCAATTGTTGCGCTTGACGATCGAGATCATCTCCGGCGCCATCTTGCCCTCATCCATCAGCCGCCCGACCCGCAAGCTGCCCTGCAGCCCCAGCGCGATCTCGGTTTGGATGTCGGCGAGCTTCTTCTGGAACAGCTGCGTGCCGGCCAGCGGCTTGCCGAACTGCTTGCGGTCGAGGCCATATTGGCGGGCCCGGTGCCAGCAATCTTCCGCCGCGCCCATCGCCCCCCAGGAGATGCCGTAGCGCGCCCGGTTGAGGCAGCCGAACGGCCCCTTCAGGCCCGACACGTCAGGCAGCAGCGCGTCCTCACCGACCTCGACGCCTTCCATCACCACTTCGCCGGTGATCGACGCGCGGAGACTGAGTTTGCCGTCGATCTTTGGCGCCGACAGGCCTTTCATGCCTTTTTCCAGCACGAAGCCGCGAATCTCGTTGTCATGCGCGGCCGATTTCGCCCAGACGACAAACACGTCGGCGATCGGCGCGTTGGAAATCCACATTTTCGAGCCGGAGATCCTGTAGCCGTTCGCCGTCTTCTCAGCGCGCGTCTTCATGCCGCCAGGGTCGGAACCAGCATCCGGCTCGGTCAGCCCGAAGCAGCCGATCCATTCGCCCGACGCCAGCTTCGGCAGGTATTTTTTGCGTTGCGCCTCCGAGCCATAGGCATGGATCGGATACATCACCAGCGACGACTGCACGCTCATCATCGAGCGATAGCCAGAATCGATGCGCTCGACTTCGCGCGCCACCAGGCCATAGGTGACGTAGTTGGCGCCGAGCCCGCCATATTCTTCCGGAATGGTGATGCCGAGCAGACCCGCCTCGCCCATCTCGCGAAAGATCCCGGCATCGGTCTTTTCCTCGAGATAGGCTTCCTCGATCCTCGGAGCGAGCTTGTCGGCGGCGAATGCCGCTGCGCCATCGCGGACCATCCGCTCGTCTTCCGAAAGCTGGTCCTCGATCAGGAAGGGATCATCCCAGACGAATGCGTTCTTGTCGGCGGCCATGGCCTCGGTCTCCCAACTCTTGCATGTCGCCCAAAAGCTTGCCCTCGGGCCTGACCCTAAGGTGTCCGGCGGTTTTGGGATAACGACATGCATAAACAACAACATGAATTGGGCGGCTTATCGGCTTCCGGTTCGAAAAAATCAAACGAAATTGCTTCGCCAACCAATGAGCGTTAGTAATGAATCATGAACGTGCAGCGCCGCCTTTTGCCTGGTATCAGCGCCCTTGCCGCCTTCGAGGCGGTGGCCCGGCTGGGCAGCTTCACCGCCGCCGCAAGGGAGCTCGATCTGACCCAGGGCGCCGTCAGCCGCCAGATTAGACTTTTGGAGGATCAGTTCGGCCGCCAGCTGTTCGAACGCGACAGCCGCAATGTCAGGCTGTCGACGGCCGGTGAGATCTATGCCGAAGCGGTGCGCGCCGCCTTGGGTCAATTGCGCGACGCAGCGCTTGGATTGATGAGCAATCGGCATAGTGGCATCTTGAACCTTGCGATCCTGCCGACCTTCGGCACACGCTGGCTGATGCCGCTCATCCCGGATTTCGTCGAAAGCAACCCTGACATCACCATCAATTTCGTCACCCGCATCGGCCGCTTCGACTTCGCCCGCGAGAGGCTCGACGCCGCCATCCATTACGGCCTGCCCGACTGGCCCGATGCCGACTCGACGCTGCTGGTGCGCGAGACAGTGGCGCCGGTTGTCTCGCCCGAATTTCTGGCTGGCCGCGCCATTGCCACGCATGCCGATATCGGCCGCCTGCCACTGCTGCATATGGCGACGCGGCCCGGCGCATGGACCGAGTGGTTCGAGCATCAGGGATTGAGCGTACCGACCGGGCCCGGCATGCAGTTCGAGCAATTCGGCACCGCCGCCCAGGCCTGCATGGCCGGGCTCGGCGTGGCGCTGCTGCCGCAGGTCCTCATCTCAGGCGAATTGCAACGGGGCCAGTTGGTGCCGGCACCGGGCCGGCCGATGCAGAGCCGCAGCGCCTATTACCTCGTCGTGCCGCATGACAAGCGCGGCCATCCGCCGGTCGCCAGTTTTCGCGACTGGCTGCTGCGCCATGTGCCGCCGGAGAAGTAGCTACTTACGCTTCAACGCATCGGCCAACGCGGCGCCGAACGCGCCTTGTTGCACCGGCCGCTCCGGCTGGCGCTGCGGCGCCGGCGCTCGCGGCACCGGTCTGTTGCCATTGTCGCGCGGCTTCGGTGTACCGCCGTCACCATCCCTGCGCATCGACAGGCCGATGCGCTTGCGCTTGATGTCGATGTCGACGACGCGAACCTTGACCACGTCGCCGGCTTTTACCACCTCATGCGCATCCTTGACGAAACGGTCGGCCAGTTGCGACACGTGCACAAGTCCATCCTGGTGCACGCCGATATCGACGAAGGCGCCGAACGCGGCGACATTGGTGACGGTGCCTTCCAGCAGCATGCCTGGCTTCAAATCCTTGATGTCGTCGACGCCGTCGGCGAAGGTCGCGGTCTTGAAGCCGGGGCGCGGATCGCGGCCGGGCTTTTCCAGTTCCGCCAGAATATCGCGCACCGTCGGCAGGCCGAACCGCTCATCGACGAACACACGCGGATCGAGCGCCTTGAGAGCGGCACTGTCGCCCATCAGCGAGCGGAGGTCGCGTCCGCAGGCCGCAACGATTTTTTTCGCCACGCCATAGGCTTCCGGATGCACGGCCGAGGCATCGAGCGGTTCGGTGCCGTTGGCAATGCGCAGGAAGCCGGCGCATTGCTCGAAGGCCCGGGGTCCAAGGCGCGAGACCTTCAACAGGTCACGTCGGCTGGCGAAGGGACCCGCCGCGTCACGGTGCGCAATGATCGCCTCGGCCAGCGATGCGCCAAGACCCGAAACCCGCGCCAAAAGCGGCGCCGAGGCGGTGTTGAGGTCGACGCCGACGGCATTGACCGCGTCCTCGACCACCGCTTCCAGCGAGCGGCCGAGCCGGTACTGGTCGACGTCGTGCTGGTATTGGCCGACGCCGATCGACTTCGGCTCGATCTTGACCAGTTCGGCCAGCGGATCCTGCAGCCGCCGCGCGATCGACACCGCGCCGCGCAGTGACACGTCGAGGCCGGGGAATTCCGCCGCTGCTGTTGCCGAGGCGGAATAGACCGAGGCGCCCGCCTCGCTGACGATCACCTTGAGCGGCTTCGGCCCGGACTCGGCAGGCATGTCGGCCAGCATGTCTGCGACCAGCCTTTCCGTCTCGCGGCTGCCGGTGCCGTTGCCGATGGAAATCAACTCGACCTTGTGCAGGCGGATGAGTTTTGCCAGTTCGGCCTGCGTGCCGCGCACGTCATTCCTTGGCGGAAACGGATAGACCGTCGTCGTCGCCAGCAGCTTGCCGGTGCCGTCCACCACCGCCACCTTGACGCCGGTGCGGATGCCGGGGTCGAGCCCCATCGTGGCGCGCGAGCCGGCCGGGGCAGCGAGCAGCAAGTCCTTCAGATTGCGGGCGAAGACATGGATCGCCTCCTCCTCGGCCCGCTCGCGCAGATCCCGCATCAAATCGAGCGTCAGATGCAGCGACAGCTTTACGCGCCAGGTCCAGCCCGCCACCTCCATCAGCCAGCGGTCGCCCGGCAACTGGCGGCCAATGGTGTAGGCATCGGCGATCATCCGCTCGACCGGCTTCACCGGCGACGCGTCGTCGGCATCGACTTCGATATCAAGCGACAGCACCTCTTCGTTGCGGCCGCGCAGCATCGCCAGGGCGCGATGGCTCGGCACATTGGCCCAGCGCTCGACATGCTCGAAATAGTCGGAGAATTTCGCGCCGGCTTCCTGCTTGCCGTCGACGACGCGCGACCGCATGAAGGCGCGTTCCTTCATGTAGCTCCGCAGCCTGCCGACCAGATCGGCATTCTCGGTGAACTGCTCGGATAGGATGTCGCGCGCGCCCTCGAGCGCCGCCTTGGCGTCGGCCACCTCTTCAGTGATGTAGGCCAGCGCCAGTTCGCTGGGCGCCGCCGCGCGGTCGGCAAGGATGGCCTCGGCCAGCGGTCCCAGCCCACGCTCGCGCGCGATCTCGGCCTTGGTCCGGCGCTTCGGCTTGTAGGGCAGATAGATGTCTTCGAGTTCCGCCTTGGTGACGGCCGCCGCGATCTTGGTTTCAAGCTCTTCGGTCAGCTTGCCCTGCTCGCGGATGGAACCGAGAATGGTGTCGCGGCGCGCATCGAGCTCGCGCAGATAGGCTAGGCGCTCGGCCAGCAGGCGCAGCTGCGTGTCGTCCAGACCGCCGGTGACCTCCTTGCGGTAGCGCGCCACGAACGGCACTGTCGCGCCTTCGTCCAGCAGTCCGATCGCCGCCGCGGCCTGTTCGGGCCGGGCCGCGATCTCGGCTGCGATGATTGTTGCGATGCGTTCGGATGCCATGTCGTTCCTGCTGTCCTGTCGAAAAGAGCGGCGACCATAGGCGCAGAGCGTCGCTCCGCCAACCGCGGCGTTTTCAACCGCCGGATAGTTCCACAGGAAAGCACGTTGGAAATTCGCATGGCAGAATGCGCCCACGCCTGGATTTGCCCGTGCCCTTCAGACGTGCGCGCTGCCCCTCATTGCCCTGCCGGGCATTTCCCCCGTATAGTGACGGGGAGAAAGACGCCTTCGCAAAGGGTTTCGCCAACGACCAGCGTTGCAAAAAATAGCGCCGCGGTGCGGCCAGCCCCCTTCTCCCGTCACTATACGGGGAGAAGGGGCCGGCAGGCGGATGAGGGGCAGCGCTGACATTGCCAGTCGGATACGATTGCCCTGCTAGACCATCCGGCTCAGCGCATCGAAGAAGGTGACCATATCGATACTGAGCGGCTCGTCGACCGGCTCAGGCTGCGACGACATCTTGGCGATAACCACCTCCGCCTTGGGATTGACGTAGAGCCACTGGCCGTGGATGCCGATACCGCAAAAAGCGCCGCTGGCCGCGCCGGTCTGGTACCATTTGTTGCGGTAGCGGCCTTGCGGGAAGCGGAACGCCATCGCGCCACGCTGCCAGGCGTCCGTGTCTCCGCCTGTGCTGACAGTGTCGCGCACCCAGGCTTCCGGCACGATGCGGCGGCCATGGGCGATGCCGCCCTGCCGCATCATCTCGCCGACCCGGGCCAGATCGCGCGGCGTCACCGAAATGCCGCCGGCCGTGCGCGCAGTGCCGGCCATGTCGACTGTCACCGAGGCTTCGCTCATTGCACCAAGCGGCAGCCACAATTTCTCGTGCATCAACTCGGCGAAGCGCTGGCCGGACGCGCGTTCGAGCAGGATGCCGAGCAGGTCGGAATTGGGCGAGCGGTAGCGGAACGTCCGGCCATGCGGCTCGTCAAGGCGCTGCAGCGTCAGCATGAAGTCGGCCAGGCTTTCCATGCCGCCGCCCGGATTCCACAGCGTCGCGCGGCGATAGCGGGCAAAGGCGCTTTCCGGATCGAGATAGGCTTCTTCGAAGTCGAGGCTGACGCTCATGTCGAGCACATGCCGCACGCTGGCATCGCCATAGGCCGAGCCGGCAGCTTCCGGCAGATAGCGGGTCACCGGCGCCTGCGGATCGAAAACTCCCTCGCCTTCCAATATGCCGGCCAGAATGGCGGTCAGCGACTTGCTGATCGAGAAGATGATGTGGCGCGCGCCGAACTCCATATGCGGTGCGAACCAGTCGCCGACGAATTTGCCGGCTTTCGTGATCGTCAGCGCGTCGGTGTCGGAGCGCGCGAGAAAGGCCGCAACAGTCTCGGCGCCGCCGGTCAGCGCGACCTTTTCGTCAAGCAGCCCGTCAAGATCTTGTGCCGGCGCCTCACTGCCGCTTGACGCTGCAGCGACACGTGCGCTCGGCACCAACTCGCCGACATTCTGGAACGACCACCGGCTGAGCGGGCTTTCGCGCCAGTTGCCGAGCAGCACCTTGTTGCGGGCAAAGCCATGTCTGGTCTCGAACGCGGTCTTACCGGTCATGGCTTTTCCTTCCGGTTTTTAGGAACTTAGAGACTGTTTCGAAATCAGATGGCCGCCAGAGTAGAGTTTCCAAACCGTCACTTAGCCAAGCGCGGCGGCGATCACGTGGACGGCTTTCATCGTCGCCACCGAAAAGGCGATGCTGGTGAAATCGGGGTAGCTCGAAAGCTTCACCACGACCATTCTCCTGTTCCAGTCGATATGGATCAGCTGCCCGAACACCCCCCGGCACATCAGCGCGCGCGAACGCGGGTCCTCGATCCAGAACTGGTTGCGGTAGCTGCCTTGCGGCAGGCTGGGATTGAAGTCCGGTCCGTGCCTGCCGGTGCGCGTCGCCTCGATCCAGTCGGCCGGCACGACACCGCCGCCATGGTCGAGGATCAGCTGGCCGAAACGGCCATAGTCGCGCAGCGTGGCGTTGAAGCCGCCATCGGCGATGGCGTAGCCGGCGCTGTCGACGGTGAAGCAGGCGCTTTCATCCGCGCCGAGCTTTTGCCAGAGTTCTTCCGAAACCAGTTGCGCCAGCCGCTTGCCGGTCACCCGTTCCATGATGAAGGCGAGCACGTCGGTCTCTATCGAACGATATTCGAACGCAGCGCCATGCGGCCGGCTTGTCTTCTTGAGCCGCAGGATCAATTCGAACATATGCGATGGCCACTCGAAGGCCGGGTCGCTGTCCGGCGGCACCGGCTTCCAGCTGCTGGCGACATCGACCTGGCCGATATCGGAATAGCGGTCGGTGTATTCCTCGGAAAAACGCACGCCGGTCGTCATATCGAGCACATGCTGCACGCTGGCGCCGGCCCAGCCGGTAGCTTCCAGCTCCGGCAGATAGGTCGTCACCGGCATGGCGGGATCGATCAGGCCGCGCCCGGCGAGTATGCCGAACACCGAGCCCGTGACCGACTTGGCCATCGACTGCGACAAATGCAGCGTGCGCTCGGTCATGCCGTTGCAATAGCGCTCATAGGCGATCTTGCCATCCTTGAGCACGAGGAACCCATCCGTATAGGTTTCGTCCAGCAGCCCGGCCAGCGTCGAAGGCTGCCCCGTGCTGCCGCCCACCGGCAGCGCGTCGAGATCGACCTCGGTCCGCTCGAAGCGGCGGCGATGGCCATTGCCGCGCCAGACTTCGACGGTCGGCAGAATTTCGCGGATGTGCTGGAATGCCCACCGATTCCAGGGTCCCCTGTCCCAGTCGAGCTTCGGCGGCACCATCTTGGGCGGTGAGCCCTGCATGATCGGCGGCGCCGGTTCACTATTGCGGTAGGAAGTCATGAGATGCGTCCCGGCAATATGAAAACGGACCCGGCGGCGCCCGCCGCCGGGTCCGTCAACGATGCGATCACTTCTGCAGTTCGGTCCAGATCCTGGTGTAGAGTGCCTGCACGTCGGGCGCGCAGGTCAGCATGAACGTGCCCTTGTCGGCGAACTCGGCGGGGATGTTGACCTCCGGCGCCGTTTTCATGTCCTCAGGCATGAAGGCTTCCGATCCTTTGATGCCGTTGGCGTAGCGCGCGAAAGACGAGATCATCGCGGCGTTCTCGGGAGCCATGACGAAGTTCTGGAACAGCTTGGCGTTCTCGACGTTCTTGGCGTCCTTCAGCACCGCGAGATTGTCCATGAAGATTGGATAGCCCTCCTTCGGATAGCCAAAGACGATATCTTTGTTCTGCAGGCGGGAGCGAAACGACGCGCCGTTCCAGTCGACGCTGGCGGCGAAGTCGCCCTTGGCGAACTTCTCGACCGTGCCGTAGTCCATGGAAATCCATTTCGGCTTTGCCGCCACCAGCACATCGCGCACCTTCTTCAGCACCTCCTTGTCGCCGGTGCACGGCTCGCCGCCGACATATCTGATGGCGAGATGCATGACGTCGGCCATTTCGGGAACGACGTTGATCTTGCCGACCAGTTCCGGCGGCGGATCCAGGAAGATGGCCGAGGTGTTGGGATCGCCCTTGTAGACTGCGGTGTTGACCGTGACGCCAGTCGTGCCCCACTGCCACGGCACGGTGTATTTGCGGCCCGGATCGAAGGGAACATCGACCCATTTCGGATCCATGTTCTTGAAGTTCTCCATCTTGTCCGGCTCTGTCTCCAAGAGCAGCCCTTCCTGGATCCAGATCGGCACGAAGCTCGCCGAGGGCACCACGACATCGAAGCCGCTGCCGCCCTGCCTGATCTTGGCCAGCGCGGTGTCGTTGGAATCGTAGTCGGTGACTGTCACCTTGACCTTGTATGTCTCCTCGAATTTCTTGACGAGCTCGGGGCTGGTGTAGTTGCCCCAATTGTAGATGTTGAGTTCGCCGTCGGCGCGGGCGAGACCCGCCGAGGCGAACAGCGCGGCGCTGAGCGCCGTCGCAGTCAGTTTCCACTTCATCGTATCTCTCCTGTCACTCGTGATCCTTTTTCCTGCTGATGAAAAAGAAGACGGTGACGATCAAGATCGAGATCAGCAGGAACACCGTCGAAATTGCGTTGATTTCCGGCGTGATAAAGCGCCGGAACTGGCCGAGCATGTAGGTCGGCAACGTGTCCTGGCCGCCGGACTTGACGAACTCGGTGATGACGACGTCATCCAGCGAGATGACGAAGGCCAGCATCAACCCGGCAAGGATGCCTGGCCACAGCAGCGGAAAGGTGACGCGCCTAAATGCCTTCCAGGGTGTCGCGTAGAGGTCGGCCGCCGCGGTCTCCAGCGACAGGTCCATGCTCTCGAGCCGCGCCCGGATCGGCAGATAGGCAAAGGGAATGCAAAAAGCGGTATGCGCCGCCATCAGGTAGCCCAGCCCCGAATAGCCGGTCCAGATCTTGATGCGCGAGAAGAAGATCAGCAGCGCCACCGCAGTGACGATCTCCGGCACCATCAGCGGCTGGTTGATGAAGGCGTATTTGAAGCCGAGGCCGGGATAGGGTTTGGTTCGGGTCGTGGCGAGTGCAGCCATGGTGGCGACGATGGTGGCGACAGTCGCGGCGACCAAAGCGATTTGCAGCGACCGGATGGCGGCATCGACGACCTGGTTGTTGTTCCAGGCCTGGTAGAACCAGCGCAGCGACACGCCTTCCCAGATCGCGATCGAATTGCCGGCGTTAAAGGCATAGACGACAAGCGTGACGATCGGCAGGTACAGCGCGAAGAAGCAGATCATGGCGATGGTGGTGAAGCCGGTCTGCCGGCGGATGTCGAAGCGGCTAGCCATGCGCACCACCCCGGCGCCCGACGGAGCGGACATACAACAGCATCGCGACCATCACGATCGCCATCAGCGACAGCGACAGCGCCGAGCCGAGCGGCCAGTTACGGCCTTGCCCGAACTGCAGCTCGATCAGATTGCCGAGCATCATATTCTTCGACCCGCCGAGCACGCGCGGGGTGACATAGGCGCCCAGCGCCGGGATGAAGACCAGGATCGAGCCGGCGATGATGCCGGGCTTGACCAGCGGGATGATGACGCGCCTCAGCACCTGGAAACGGTTGGCATAGAGGTCGTAACCCGCCTCGACCAGCCGGAAGTCGATCTTTTCCATGCTGGCATAGAGCGGCAGCACCATCAGCGGCAGATAGACATAGGTCATGCCGACCATCAGCGCGAAATCGGTGAACATCATCTGGATCGGCTGGCTGATGATGCCGAGCTTGACCAGCACCGTGTTGACGAGGCCCTCATTGCGGATCACCTCCTGGATGGCGAAGGTGCGGATCAAGAGATTGGTCCAGAACGGGATGGTGATCAGGAACAGCCAGATGTCGCGCTGGCGCGGCGGCCGTGTGGCGATGAAATAGGCGGTCGGGAAGCCAAACAGCAGCGTCAGGATCGTTGTCAAAAACGACAGCTTGGCCGAGCGCCAGAAGATCGACAGATGCGCGTCGGCGAAGGCCAGCGTATCGTCGAAGATGTCACGCTGCATCAGCACCGACAGCCAGCCGTCGGTCGAGAATTTCCACACCACGTCGCCATACGGCCCAGGCGTCAGGAAGGAATAGATCACGACGATCAGCAGCGGGCCGGTCGCGGCGAGAAAGATGATGATCAGTGCCGGCGCCGACAGCAGCCAGCGATCGCGGATCTCTCGCCGCTCGGCTTCCTCCGCGACTTGTTCTGCGCTCGCCATCAGTCCCTCAGCACTTGCGCGGCGTCGTTGCCGATCGAAATGCCGACCTTGTCGCCCCGCTCGAAACCGCAGCCGGCGCTGCGCGAGTTCTGCTGGCGCACGGTGAAGCTCTCGCTGCTGTCCAGGCGAACATGGATGTGCGTGTCGGTGCCGAAATAGACGATGTTTTCGACCGTGCCCGACAGGTCGCCCTTGCCGCTGGTCAGCTTGGCATGTTCGGGCCTGACCACCACGGTGGCATTGTCCTTCGGCAGGAAGCCCTCAGCCACGGTCGCGTCGATCGTCGCGCCGGATTTGAGCGTTGCGCGTGCCTTGCCGTTGCCCATGCCAGATATGGCCGCCGTCAGGAAATTGGTTTCGCCGATGAAGTCGGCGACGAAGCGCTCCGCCGGCTTGTCGTAGATGTCCCAGGGCGTGCCGACCTGCAGGATCTTGCCCGACGACATCACCGCGATGCGGTCCGACATGGTCAGCGCTTCTTCCTGGTCGTGGGTGACGAAGATGAAGGTGATGCCGGTCTCGTGCTGCAGCCGCTTCAGCTCGATCTGCATCTCCTTGCGCAGCTTGAAGTCGAGCGCCGACAGCGGCTCGTCGAGCAGCAGCACTTTTGGCTGCGGCGCGAGAGCGCGCGCCAGCGCCACGCGCTGCTGCTGGCCGCCGGAAATCTGGCTGGTGCGGCGGTTGCTCAGCGCCTCCATCTTGACCAGCTTCAGCATCTCGGCGACCCGCGCCCTGACTTCGGCCTTGGGCTTGCCGAGCATTTCGAGGCCGAAGCCGATGTTCTCGGCCACCGTCATATGCGGGAACAGCGCATAGTTCTGGAACACGGTATTGACCGGCCGCTTGAACGGCGGCAGCGGCGCTATGTCCTGGCCGTGCAGCAAGATCTCGCCGGCGCTCGGGAAGTCGAAGCCGGCGATCAGCCGCAGCAGCGTCGTCTTCCCGCAGCCGGACGGGCCAAGCAGCGTAAAAAACTCATTTTCGCGGATCGACACCGAAACCGTGTCGAGGGCGGCGACCTGTGACTCCCCGCTACCGAAGACCTTGCGGACGCCACGAACTTCAATTGCACTTTTACCCGGTTGTTCCGGCACGATTACCCCATTCTTGTGTCCGCTCTTCTGGCGGATCCAGTTCCCACTCGATTGTCAGCACACGGCGCATGGCTTGGCAAGCACACATCTGAATGTCGATCCAGAACGCAATTCCCGTGCCACCGTCAGGCCTGGTAGGTGATCTTGCCGCCGCAGATCGTCGTCACCGGCCGCACCGTATGCAGCGCTTCCGGCGCGGTCGCCTCGATGTCGGCTGAGAGCACCACGAGATCGGCCATAAAGCCTGCCTTGAGGCGGCCCTTGCGGTGCTCCATGAACTCGGCATAGGCGCCTTCCACCGTGTAGCCCGCTAGTGATTCATGCAGCGAAAAGCTCTGGTCGGGATCGCCCTCTGCCCAAGGTTTGCGCAGCACCGCCGCCTGAATGCCCAGGATCGGATCGATCGGCGATACCGGCCAGTCGGAAGCGAAGACGACATGCGCGCCCGCCTGCTTCAGCGTCCGCCAGGCATAGCTCAGCGGCCATCTTTCGCGGCCGATGCGCGAAAGCGTCGGCTCCAGCGGGAAGTCCATGGCGCCGGGCGGGTGCGGCGGCTGCATCGAGGCGATGACGGCAAGCTCTGCGAAGCGCGGTATGTCGGCGGCAGTGACCACCTCGATATGCTCGACCCGGTGCCGGCTGTCGCGCCTGCCGTTCTTCCGCCGCGCCGCCTCATAACCATCGAGGACCGCGCGCACCGCGCCGTCGCCGATCGAATGCACGGCGACCTGCAGCCCGCGCCGGTCGGCCTCCACCGCCACCTCGGCGAGATGCTCCGGCGTAAACAGCGGCTCACCGCGCCAGCCCGGCCGGTCGGCATAGTCGTCGACCATCACCGCGGTCCAGCCTTCCAGCACGCCGTCGTAAAACATCTTGACCATGCCGGACGACAGCCATTCGCCCGCGTATCGCTCAGCCATATCAGAGGCTTTGTCGAGCATGTCGAGCGTCATGAAGTTCTTGTAGTGGAACGGCACCTGCACCCGGCACAGCAAGTCGCCCTCGGCCTCGATCTCGGACAGGAGTTCGAGCTGGTGCAAATTGCCGTCCATGTTCTGGATCGAGGTGATGCCGTGCCTGGCGCACCATTCAAGCCCGCGGCGCATGATCGCCCGGTCGGAGGCCTGCTCCGCCGGCGTCGGCTTCGGGTCCGGCTCGCCGCCGGTGGCCAGGCCGAGCCGCACACGCTCCTCGCCGGCCAGCGCGATCAGCGGCCCAAAGGCCTCGCCCTCGCGCAATTCGCCACCGGCCAACCCGTCGTCGCCCATGACGATCTCGTTGCCGGGACCAAGCCGCTTGCCTCCAAGCAGGCCGGCCAATTCCAGTGCCTTGGTGTTCGCCCACATTGTGTGGTGGTCGGGCGCCGCCATGACGAAGGGCTTATCCGGAAGGATGCGGTCGAGGTGATGGCGGCTGACCCGTTCCGTCGCCGACAGGATGGTATAGTCGGCGCCTTGCGCCTGCAGGACGGATAGATCCGGCCGCTTTGCGGCATAGTTGCGCACAGCATCGCAAAGCGCATCGAAACCGTGGACGCCCATCAGTTGGAGATGATCGAGTTCGGCCGCGCCGCCGAAAAGATGCATATGCGCTTCGATGAAGCCGGGAACGACGGAGCCGCGCTCGGCGTCTATGACGCGCGTGCCGGATCCCTTGTGCTCCAGCACGGTCGCGCGATCTGCGATCGCAATGATTTCGCCGCCCTTGATCGCTATGGCTTCGGCGCGGGGAGTATTGGGATCCATCGTCAATATGCTGGCGTTCTCGACGATCAGATCGGCCGATGGCGGCATAATTTTCTCCCGTTTGAGCTAAGGCTAGCAGAGTATTGGCGTCTGGCAAGCCGCCGCTGCCACTCGCAACAACGATCCGGGAAAGCCTCTTGGCGGGGCTGAAACTCTCTGCCACAAAGCAATTCGTCAATGACGGATACGCAACCCGAAGAGCGAGCCGGCCGCCAAAATGAAGACTGTTTTCTCCCCTCTTCACGCCCGTCATGCCGGCAATTTCGAGCTCATTTCGGGCGCCATCGTGCCGGCCTTCGAGAAGCCCTCGCGCGCCGAGTTCATCAAGGCGAGGGTGGAGAGCGAAAAGCTCGGCACGGTGCTGCCGCCCGACACGCACGACCTCGCAGCCGCCAGGCAGGTGCATACCAGCGACTTCATCGATTTCCTGCCGACCGTATGGCCGCTCTGGGAAGCGTCGGGCCGGACGGGCTCGGCCATCCCCTTCACCTGGCCGACGCGCGGCCTGCGCGGCGATGTGCGCCCGCAAACCATCGATGCGCTGCTTGGCTTTTACTCCTTCGACGGCGGCGCCAGCTTCGTCAAAGGCACCTGGGAGGCGATCAAGTCGTCCTATGATGTGGCGCTGACTGCAGCCGCTCTGGTCAAGGGCGGCGAGATATCAGCCTTCGCGCTCTGCCGCCCGCCCGGCCATCATGCCGGCGCTGCGTTCATGGGCGGCTACTGCTACATCAACAACGCTGCGGTTGCCGCGCAATGGTTCCGCGACCAGGGCGCCAGGCGCGTCTCGATCCTCGATGTCGATTACCATCACGGCAACGGCACGCAGGAGATATTTTACAGCCGCGGCGACGTGCAGGTGCTGAACCTGCATGGCGACCCGATGACCGAATATCCGTTTTTCCTGGGCCATGCCGACGAGCGCGGCGCCGGCGCCGGCGAAGGCTTCAATGTCAACTACCCCATGCCGTTCGGCACCGCATGGGATGCCTGGAATGCTTCGCTGGAGGACGCCTGCGCAAAACTTGCGGCTTACGCTCCCGAGGTCGTAGTCGTCTCGCTCGGCGTCGACACGTTCGAGAAGGACCCGATCAGCAAGTTCAAGCTGAAAAGCGCCGACTATCCCAGGATTGGCCGTCGCATCGCCAAGCTCGGCCTGCCGACGCTGTTCGTCATGGAAGGCGGCTACGCCGTCGAGGAAATCGGCATCAATGCGGTCGGCGTGCTGACCGGATTCGAGGATCGGTAATGCATGTCGCCCAAAGGGCTGCCCCGGGCGTTTGACCCGAGAGCGCAGCGGTGATGGCAGCTGCGCCACTTGGCCGCCGATCGTCTGGAGCGCGCCACTTCCCCGGGCCCTCGATCGTCATTGTCTGCTCTCCGGCGCGTAATGGAGGATGACAACACCTGACTTGAGCGTCTTGGTCTCGAGATGCTTCAGGGGTGTCCGGCTCGGGCCGCCCTTGAAGAGCGGCGTGCCTCTCCCGAGAATGACGGGGTTGATGCCGAGGTGATACTCGTCGATCAGGCCGTGCTCCATCAGGGTCGCCGTGAGGTCGGCGCTGCCGAACACGAAGATGTCTCCGCCGTCCCTGGTCTTCAGCTTGGAGATTTCTTCCGCGACATTGCCGTTGAAGAGCTTCGTGTTGTTCCAGTCGGCGCTTTTCAGCGTGCGCGAGAAGACCAACTTCTCGATCTTGTTCATGAAATCCGCGATCCAGCCTTGCTCGGACGGCCAATAGGCTGCCATGAGCTCGTAGGTCACGCGGCCGAAGATCAGCGTGTCGGCGTTTTCCTGGGTCTCACGAATATAGTTCTCGAGTTCTTCTTCGAAGACGAACCAGCTGATGTCCCTGTCGGGACCTTCGAAGAAGCCGTCGACGCTCACCATGTCCCATATGATCAGTTTTCTCATAGAACACTCCTCTTCGTGTATCCCTTTGTGAATTCTCGGCCCAATTCCGCGAAGCGGAAGCGCATGTTGGTGATCAGACCCGCTTCCGAGACCTCGGTCTTCTCCAGCCTGACCGGCTCCATGCCCTCTGACTGAAGCGGCGGATGCCGTCGCCAAGGACGACGGGCGCGACATGGATGAGGACCTCGTCACATGCCCTGATTCGGGCCGACGGGAAGTCGCAGCATTTCAGCGGGATGCGACGAAGCGTTCCAGTTTGCCAAGAGTTTGCAGTCCCAGTTCCACGGCACCGAAGCCCTTCGCCTCCTGGAACTCGGCAGCCGTGCTGAATACCATGCCCAGCGTTACCTTCGTTGCCCCGTCCTGATCCTCGAACGAGGCCCAGGCGTCGGCATGCTTCGGCCCGTTCTCGCCCCAATGCAGCGTATAGCTGATCCTCTCTTCGGGCCGGACCTCGTTATAGAGATGATGGTTCGGGAAAACCGTGCCGTCAGACGCGATCATGTCGAATACCCACTCGCCGCCCGCTCGCAAGTCGATCCTCTTCGTTCGACAGGAGAAGCCTTCCGGCCCCCACCATTGCGGCAGCGTTTCAGGGTTCATCCACGCGCCCCAGACGATGGACCGCGGCGCCTGAATCACCCGCTGCAGCACCATGGTTCGTTCGGCCGCGCCCGCGAGGTTGTCCAGGCCGGCACCGAAGCCCGCCCGGTAGCCTGCTTCCATGTCCTGCGCCAGCGAGGAAAGTTGCACCGTCACGACTAGCCGGCTGCGCTCGTGCGTGCCTGAGAGATCTGCCGTCACCAGCGCTGCTGATTGCGTCACGCCTTCGCACGAGATCACCTCGTAGTTCACACTGCACAGCGCTGGCTGCAACACCAGCCAGCCGCACTCGCAGCGGATGTCCGGCTGGCCCTCTGCCTTGCAGAGCGAGATCTCGCGTCCACCCACCCTGGTGTCGGCCTCCAAAAACTCCACGGTGACCGAGGGCGACGGCGCAGCCCAGATCGCCCGCGCGGCCGGCGCCGTCCAAGCCTCCCACAGCACGGCCAATGGCGCGGCCACGTCCCGTTCGAAGGTCAGCGTCGCAAAACGGCCCTTCCTATCATCGGGCACCGCACGGGTCGCACTGTTTGTAGCGAGGTTCTGTGTCATTCTGCGCGCTCCTTCTTCATCACATTCATCACAAATGCGTCCAACCGGTCGAGCCGAGCTTCCCAGATGGCCCGCTGTTCATCGAGCCATGTTCGCGCTGGATCCAGAGCCTCGGGTACGATGGCGCAGGTGCGTATCCGCCCGTCCTTGGACGTGGTGATCAACCCTGCCTCCTCCAGCACGGAAAGGTGCCGCATCACCGTGGGCAGCCGCAGCCCCGTGGGCCCAGCCAGATCCGTTACCCGCGCAGGTGTTTCGGCGAGCCGGGTCAGGATCGACCGGCGGGTCGGATCAGCGAGCGCGTGGAAGAGCAGCGAGAGATCAAGATCATGCTTAGCCATGTTGCTAACTATCGCCCAATTTGCCGGTGGCGCAAGCAAAAACTTCGTCAAGTCGCTAAGTATTTTTTGCACAACGCGCCGAGTTCTTGGAGCAGGCGGATTCTGTTGCCAAGTCCGCAGAGAAGTTGCTCGTAGCGATGCTCGCACGGGCTGATGCTTGCAATCGAAGACAAAATCCTGAAGCCGCCAGTCCGCTTCCCACCAATCTCAGCCGTTCGCGTTTATCGGTTCACGGCAGCAGGCAGCGGGCGCGGCGGACAGAAAGTCGGACACCTCACCGAAGCGCTTCACGCGGCCTGCAAGAATGGCCGCCGACCTGTTCCCGCCACCGCTATCTCTTTGTTGGACCATGATCTTCTTTGAAAAGGCGTTCGCCCTTTGCGAGGTCATGCTCTACTTCTAGGACGGCATGAGGGCACCGATTCTGGAAGAACGCAGCATTTGAAGTCGGGGAAGCATCGATGATCGACGACGAGCCGGACAGCGAACGCGTCTCGGCGCTGGCGCCGTTCCGACACGGCATTTTCCGCGCCGTATGGTCCGCCAGTCTGGTTTCGAATTTCGGTGGCTTGATCCAGGGCGTCGGCGCCGCCTGGATGATGACCACGATCGCCACCTCGTCCTATCAGGTTGCGCTGGTCCAGGCCTCGACTACCTTGCCGATCATGCTGTTTGCGCTCGTTGCCGGCGCCATCGCCGACAGCTTCAACCGGCGCAAGGTCATGCTGATTGCCCAGATCTTCATGCTGATCGTCTCGGTTCTGCTGACCGTGTTCACCTATCTCGGCTTGATAACGCCGTGGACGCTGCTGGCCTTCGCCTTCCTGATCAACTGCGGCACGGCGCTTTACAACCCGTCATGGCAGGCTTCTGTCGGCGACATGGTGCCGCGCGCCAAGCTGCCGGCGGCCGTCGCGCTCAACTCCTTGGGCTTCAACCTGACGCGCAGCGTCGGCCCGGCGATCGGCGGCATCATCGTTGCCGCCGCAGGTGCTGCAGCGGCCTTTGCCGCCAACGCATTGAGCTATGTCGGGCTGATCATCGTGCTGGCCCGCTGGAAGCCGGAATTGCCGGCCTCGACACTGCCGCGCGAGACGCTGGGCGCGGCGATGGGTGCTGGCCTGCGCTACGTCGCGATGTCGCCCAATATCGGCAAGGTGCTGGTAAGGGGTGCGGCTTTCGGCTTCAGCGCCGGTGCGGTCCTGGCACTGCTGCCGCTGGTGGCGCGCAATGTCGTCAAGGGCGATGCCTTGACCTACGGCATCATGCTCGGTGCTTTCGGCATCGGCGCCGTCGGCGGCGCGCTGATCAGCGTCAGGCTGCGGCAGATCCTGTCGAGCGAGACGATGGTGCGCATGGCATTCGCCGGCTTTGCGCTCTGCGCCTTCAATGCCGCCGTCAGCGATCAGGCCTGGCAAACGTCGCTCGGGCTGCTCATCGGCGGCGCCTGCTGGGTGGTCGCGCTGGCGCATTTCAACGTCACGGTGCAGATGTCGACGCCGCGCTGGGTGGTCGGCCGGGTGCTCTCGGTCTATCAGACGGCGACCTTCGGCGGCATCGCCCTCGGCAGCTGGATCTGGGGTGTCGTCGCCGATGCGCAGGGCGCCGAGTTCGCGCTGACCGCGGCCGCCGTCGCGATGCTGGCGGGCGGCGCGATCGGCCTGTTGCTGCCCTTGCCGCAGCAGGCGGTGCTCAACCTCGATCCGCTGAACCGTTTCAAGGAGCCGCACCTTGCGCTCGACCTAAAACTGCGCAGCGGCCCGATCGCCATCATGATCGAATACATCATCCGCGAGGAGGACGTGCCGGAATTCCTGGCCACCATGGCCGAGCGCGGCCGCATCCGCCGCCGTGACGGGGCCCGCAACTGGACGCTGGCGCGCGATCTCGAAAATCCCGCAATATGGATCGAGCACTATCACACGCCGACATGGCTCGAATACATCCGCCACAACAAGCGGGCCACCCACGCCGACGCCGTTGTCGGCGAGCGCCTGAGGGCGCTGCACAGCGGCGACGAGCCGCCGCGCGTCCGCCGCATGATCGAGCGTCCGACAACCGCCGGCACCGCGATCGTCATGCCGAAAGGACCAATCGAGCATTAGGTTGGCGGAAGCCCTGTCGGAGGAAGCACGCGCAAGCTCATTCGCTTGTGCCGCGTTGCGCCGACAAGCTATTTGACCTTGATGATGACCTTGCCCTTGGCCCGGCCCTGTTCAATGTATGCCAATGCCTCGTTGGTCTGCTCAAGCGGAAAGACGCGATCTATAACCGGGCGGATGACGCCCGTTTCGATGAGCGACGTGATTTTTGTCAACTGCCCGCCATTGGCCGCCATGAACAGGAACGAATATCGGACATCTGCGCGTTTCCCCCGTCGCCTGATGCCTGCGCTCAAAACGCGCATGACCAGGTTCAGCACCCAGTTCAGCCCTCTCTCCCTGGCAAACCCAGGATCGGGCGGACCGGAGATCGAAACGGCGACGCCACCTGGCTTCAACACACGCAGGGACTTTTCGAGGGTCTTGTTGTCCTGGCTATTCAGGACGACATCGTAGCCCGAAAGGACTTTCTCGAAGTCATCCTTCTTGTAGTCGACAATGACATCGGCGCCCAGCTTCCTGACCATATCCGCGTTCGACGCGCTTGTTGTCGTGGCGACCGTTGCGCCGAGGTGCTTTGCCAATTGGATGGCGAATGTCCCCACTCCACCGGAACCAGCCTGAATGAAGACCTTCTGTCCTTTCTTCAGCTTCGCTTTTTCAACCAGCGCCTGCCAGGCGGTCAGCCCCACCAGGGGAATGGACGCAGCCTCTTCCATGCTGAGGTTCTTTGGCTTCAGGGCCACGTCCGCATCATTAATGGCGATGTATTCAGCGAACGCTCCGATTTGACCGTCGCGCGCTCGCGCATAGACCTCGTCGCCCGGTTTGAATTGTCGGACTTTCGCGCCGACGCGAATGACCGTTCCGGCCACGTCATGGCCTGCGACAAAGGGTCGGCGGTAGGGCAGGATGAGCTTGAATTCTCCGTCCCTGATCTTGGAGTCCAGCAGATTGACGCTGGCGGCATGGATCTGCACCAGCAGGTCATTGTCCCCTGCTTCCGGCTCTGGAACCTCTCCAAGCCGTAGGCGAGCTTTCTTTGCATATCGATCGACGAAGAAGGCCTTCATTGCAGCTTTCCTAAAGTGAGGAGACCCGGAGCGCCCGATCGACATCTCCGGTGCCTCGCCCTATTGCATTATGGTCACTTAATGATAATATGGTCGTAATTCAATAGCTGATCGAAGGAGAAAAACATGCGCTACGAGAAAGGCAGGAGGGAAGCATCGCGGCAGCGGATCATGGATGTAGCGACCGAACGGTTTCGCTCCGACGGCATCGCTGCATCAGGTCTCGCCGGCATCATGGGCGAGGCGGGACTGACCAATGGAGCTTTCTATCCCCATTTTCCGTCCAAGGCGGCGCTTGTGCGTGAGAGTTTGGCGGCCGCCCTGGAGGTTCAGACGGCCCAGATCCAGGAGCTGTTGGCCGCCGGCGGCGCGTCATTGGCCATCGATACGTATCTGTCGGCGGAACACCGAGACAATCCAGGCAAAGGTTGCGCTTCAGCCGCGCTGTTGCCCGAAATTGCGCGTGAGCCGATCGAGACGCGCCAAGTTTACGCCGAGCACCTGCTCAAGCTCGTACGCCAGGTAGCGGCCGAGCTTACGCCCGACGCTCGCGATCCCGAGGCTGTCGCGTTTGGCGTCTTCGCGACCCTGATCGGCACGCTTGAGCTGTCCCGCGCGGTGAACGGAACCGAACTGTCCGATCGCATTCTTGAGGCTGGCGCGGTGGCGGCGAAGGCGCTGCTCCAGCCCCACGAGAACGGCAAGCCGGAAGAAAGGAAACCATCATGAACGTGCATCATCTGTCGCGACCTGCCGCGATCATCAAACACAGGGACGTGCCGACGAAAACGGTCGACGTCGACGGTACGAAATTCGCCTACCGGGAGCTCGGGCCCACAACCGGGGTACCGGTGATCTTCCTTACTCATCTGAGTGCGGTACTCGACAATTGGGATCCCCGGGTCGTCGATGGCATTGCCGCAAAACGGCGCGTTATCACCTTCGATAACCGTGGTGTTGGCGCATCAGGCGGGTCCACTCCCAACACGGTGGAGGCGATGGCCCGCGACGCGATCGCCTTCATCCGCGCCCTCGGCTTCGAGCAGGTCGATCTGCTCGGCCTATCTCTTGGCGGCTTCATCGCCCAGGCGATTGTTCAGCTGGAGCCTAATCTGGTTCGCAAGATCATCCTCGCGGGAACCGGCCCAGCCGGGGGTACCGGCATCGACAGGGTGACGTTCGTCACCATCTTCGACATGATCCGCGCCGCGCTGACCATCAGGGACCCAAAGAACTACCTCTTCTTCACCCAAAGCCCCAACGGCAAGAAGGCGGCGCGCGAGTTTCTGCAGCGCTTGAAGGAACGGACCAATGACCGCGACAAGCCCATCGCCCTCGGCGCTTTCAGCCAGCAGCTCAAGGCAGTCCGTGCCTTTGGCCTTGAGCGCCCTGCCGACCTATCGCGTGTCCGGCACCCGGTGCTCGTGGTGAATGGCGATCACGACAGAATGGTGCCCACCAGCAATTCCGTCGACCTGGCACGACGCTTCCCCAATGCCGAGCTGGTCCTGTACGAGGACGGCGGGCATACGGCCATTTTCCAGTATCACCGCGCCTTCGTGGAAAAGGCCCTGGACTTCCTCGAGGCCTAATCCGACCGTGCCGGTGTGGCCAGTTGGTGGGCAAATGACGCTTCGATCCATGCGCTAACCTGACGGGCAACACCGTACACTAGATCGGGGAAGCCCTGAGGAAGGAAGCGCACGCAAGCTAATTCGCCGAATCTGCGTTGCTTCGACAACGGACCTTCAGTCTGTTCCCGTAAAGCCAAGTGACACCCGTGCGTCAGGATGCGGCGCGCAGGCTCGTACGGACGCGCCGCCTGCTTGTGACGCGGGACTTCTCCGCCACGACACCGGTGATCTCGACCACGCCGTTCTCATGCGGTTTGGCGTTTGTGACCTTGTGGAGACGCTCATAGGGCAACAATTCCTTGACCCGGGCGTCGAGCACCGCGACTTCGGCTCGCAGGTCCTCGCATTCCTGCCTCTGGACATCGAGCTGTATCTGTTCGGATGCCTGCTGCAGGGAAAGCTGCGAAAAATTCGCGCTCACGGTCGAGAGGTGCATCTTGTCGTTTTCGTTCTCCTTTCTGAGAACCGACAACCTTTCCTCCGCAATTTGCTTTTCGGCGACAGCGTCGCTCCATTGAGCCTTGAGATTGGCGATCTCGCTCGCGGCTTGATTGTTCTCGTTCGAGGCGACTTCAAATCGTGATTGGAGGTTGCGAATTTCAGAACGCAGGCCGCCGATCTCAGCGAAACTACGCGCACGCTCGGCTTCCCTGTCACCTTCCATAATACGGGCCGCTTCCGTCATTTCCGACAGCTTCGCTTGCGCGATATCGAGCGATTTCTGCAGCCGCATCTCCTCTTGTTCGCTCTTGCCGAGCGCAGACAGCAGTTCCGAAAGTCGCGCCGCGTCACTGGCATGAATCGTCGAGAGCTCGTCCAGCCGGTGCCGCGCCTCAGCTTCCCGCTTCAGCGCCTTGTCGAAGTCGATCGACAGGCTGACATGCTTTTCCCGCAATATCTCGTTCTCGCGCGCGCATCGGTTGGCCTCGGCCGTTCTGGCCGAAAGCGTTTTGATGAGGTCGCCGAACTCCGCTTCGCGCTCTGCGCTCGCATTGCCTGCCACGACGAGTTCCAGCTTTGCTGCAGCCAGCGCACTGCGAAGTGCCTCCTTGTCCTCGGCCAGGCTTATCTCGCGCTGCTGCAGGGCCTCGACGGCGCTTTCACGCTCGCGCTGCTTTCTGGTCGCATCGTGGAACTGCTCCGATAGCACTCTTTGCTGCGTGGTCAGGCTGACATTTGCCAGTTCCAGTTCGTTGGCGCGAAGAATGTCCCCGTGAAGCAGCTTCAGGAATTCGCCTGTCAGGTGATGCGAGGTCGCGATCTCCGACAGTTTCGTGTTGATCTCCTCCAGATACTCGCGCGCATCGTCAAACAGCCCCTCAACGGCATCTAGCGCAGCCAGGCGGGTTTGTGTGTGGGAGGTCAGCCGCCGTGCGATCTCGGGAGCGTCGGCATCGTCCTCGGGCTGAGAGTTGTCATTCCTTGCCGCGAGGTTCTCATCCGGAACGTTGTCCAACGGCGATTGGTCGTCCAGGTTGAGACACTCATCGAACGCATCCGCCAAATCGGCTTCGAGTTCCTTGAATGCCCTGTCCACCGTCTCGGCACGCTTGATCAGACTTCTGATTTTCATGACTGAACATCCCCTACTGTAACGCCATCTGGGGTCTTGATCCTCGCCTCCCGGATACGGGTTCATCCCCTTCCCCCTGATCGCGCGGTGGCGCATGAGGCGAGCCCACGCTAGGGACAGGCCTGGCCACTGTCCTCGTCTGTTTGAATGATGCAGACCTTGTAACTGCCAGTGTGGACAGCGCAGCTTCACTGCGGCGATAAAACCCATCATCATATCGGGAACCGCGTTGACGTAAACGTCAACCCGAAGCTATATGCGCCGGCGACCTTGATCGCGAAATGCGCAAGACGGCGACTTCGGGCCGGATCAAAGTGCCCCAGACCGAAGTGCAATGGGGTGCGACAAACGCAACGAGACGAGGAGAACGGCCATGGGCGTTCAGGAAATTGCCGACAAGATCAGCGCGCGCGTGGCGAGTGCCGGGTTCGATCGTTCCGTCAAATTCGATACCGGAGGCGACGGCGTCATCGTCATCGACGGCGCTGCTGTATCGACCACCGACGCGCCGGCCGACTGCACGATAAAGCTTTCGCTCGACGATCTGGAATCGCTGATATCAGGCGATCTCAACCCGACCATGGCGTTCATGTCCGGCAAGATAAAGGTCGAAGGCGACATGAGCGTCGCCATGGCGCTGAGCCAGTTGATCGGCTGACCCATTCCAATCCTGGATGGAAACAAGCCGCCGCCCGATGGCAGCGGCTTGTTTCCGATCCGTCAGGCAGCGAGCGACAGCCGCTGTGCCTTCAGCTTGCGCCCGGCCGCCTTCAGCGTGCCCTGCGCGCCGGCGAGCACGCCTTCCACCAGCTCCAGCGCCAGCAGGCGGTGCCGCTCATAAGGTCCCGGCATGGCCAGCGAGCCGGTTTTATCGGCCGAGAACCCGAAGCGCTGGTAATAGGGCGCATCGCCGACCAGCAGGATCGCCGCATGGCCGAGGCGCGCGGCTTCAGCGATTGCATGGCGCATCAGCGCCGAGCCGATGCCGGCATTCTTGATTGTGGGATCGACGGCGAGCGGGCCAAGCAGAAGGGCGGACCTACCGACCTCGCCCAGCACGACATCCCAGAGCCGCACGGTGCCGGTGACAGCGCCCGACGCATCGCGTGCGACAAAGGCAAGGCCTTCCGAAGGCCGGCGGCCGCGCCGCAGCTTTTCCGACGATTTTCTCCGGCGCTTCGGCCCCATGGCGCGATCGAGCAAGGCCTCGCGCGCCGGGACGTCGGCAGCGGTTTCGGCGGTGATGACGAAAGCGCCAGCAATCTCCCCCCTAGAGGGCGAGATGTCGCCGAAGCCGACAGAGGAGGGCGCCGCGCGTGAAGCGCCGGCGCCACGCAGTCCAAGAGAGGTCGCGACAGCTGAGGCGACCCCCTCTGGCCGCTTTGCGGCCATCTCCCCCTCAAGGGGGGAGATTTGCCGGCTCACAGCGCCATCAACGATGAAATCCACAATTTCCATTTCCGCGATCCTTCACGAGCGGATTGTTCCACAGGCGAACCGAAGCGGGCGATCTCGTCGCCCGCGCCGGATGATCTGACCGGCTCTTGCGAGCCGTCAGATCACGTAGGATCGGAGAGGCTCGAAGCCGTTGAAGGCGACCGAGGCGTAGGTCGTCGTGTAGGCGCCGGTGCCCTCGATCAGCACCTCGTCGCCGATGGTCAGCGACAGGGGCAGCGGATACGGCGTTTTCTCGTACATCACGTCGGCCGAATCGCAGGTCGGGCCGGCGAGCACGCACGGCGCGGTCTCGGTGCCGTCATGCGCGGTGACGATCGGGTAGCGGATCGCCTCGTCCATCGTCTCGGCGAGCCCGCCGAACTTGCCGATGTCGAGGAAGACCCAACGCACATTGTCGTTGTCGGCCTTCTTCGAGATCAGCACGACTTCCGACTTGATGACGCCGGCATTGCCGACCATGCCGCGGCCCGGTTCGATGATGGTCTCGGGAATCGCGTTGCCGAAATGCTTGCGCAGCGCCGAGAAGATCGCCTGGCCATAGGCCTGTGCCGCCGGCACGTCCCTGAGGTAACGGGTCGGGAAACCGCCGCCCATATTGACCATCTTGAGCACAATGCCTTCGTCAGCGAGCGTAGCGAACACCTTTTTGGCGTCGCCGAGCGCGCGGTCCCAGGCGGTCAGGTTGGTCTGCTGCGAGCCGACATGGAACGACACGCCATAGGCGTCCAGCCCGAGCGCCCTCGCATGGCGCAGCACGTCGACCGCCATCGCCGGCACGCAGCCGAACTTGCGCGACAGCGGCCATTCGGCGCCTTCGCCGTCGGTCAGCACGCGGCAGAACACACGGGCGCCGGGTGCAACGCGGGCGATCTTCTCGACCTCCTCGACGCAGTCCACCGCGAACAACCGGATGCCGAGTTGATAGGCGCGCTGGATGTCGCGCTCCTTCTTGATGGTGTTGCCGAAGGAGATGCGGTCCGCCGGCGCGCCGGCGTCCATCGCCATCTCGACTTCGGCAACGGAAGCGGTGTCGAAGGACGAGCCCATCGCAGCAAGCAGGCGCAGGATTTCCGGCGCCGGATTTGCTTTCACCGCATAGTAGATTTTCGAATCGGGAAGCGCCTTCTCGAAGGCGCGGAAATTGTCGCGCACGACATCGAGATCGACGACGAGGCAAGGGCCGTTCGGACGTCGGGTGGCGAGGAAGTCAAGGATGCGCTGGGTAGCCATCGGGGTCTCTCCATAGCGCCTTTCGGCGCGCACAAAGGCTGCGGGACACGGGTCATTGACCTCGCGAACACGCGGTGGACAAAGGCGGGACGTCAATCCATGGAACCAGCCGGTGGAGACCCCGGAACCATGAAGCGCCGTCTCGCGGCGGTGAACCTTGGCCTTGCCCGGCCTCGGTTCGCTTTGTCTGCCTTGGCTTGGATTGGGAGAACCCGTTCCGCACTGCCGGCAATGAAGGTGTGCCTCTTCAGTAACCCCGGTCTTTGGACGACCGGCAGAACACCAGAAAGGCCCGCACCGTCGTTGCTTCAAGGTGTCCTCGGTCTGGCGGTTGGCCGCTAAACCGACTGGAGGGGTTAGCTCCAGTTACCTTACCGATATCCCTCACCATTTTGAGGATCGGCGGACACCCACAGGCACGTGCGACTTTGGGCAAGCGCGATATAAGGTCGATGGATTTCACAATCAATAAAAATCGTACGCCAGGTTGTAAAAATCCTGGCGTCGAACAATGTTGCAACAACTGTATCCGGATATCGAACGCATGGCAGGCACTCGCGGCCCTCTGAACGCTTTTCTCGACCTCGATGGTATACCTATATCCAATGCGCAGTCCGGCCCGCTTGCCGGCCTGCGGCTGGCCGTCAAGGATATTTACGACGTCGCCGGCTACCGCACCGGCTGCGGCAATCCGCAAAAATACCAGCAGGCTTCACCCGCCTCGGCGACGGCGCCGGCCGTCCAGGCACTGCTTGATTCGGGCGCGTGCTTCGTCGGCAAGACGCAGACCGACGAACTGGCCTTCTCGCTGATGGGGCTGAACGCGCATTTCCCGTCGCCGGTCAATCCGGCAGCACCTGATCGCGTCACCGGCGGCTCGTCTTCCGGTTCCGCCGCCGCGGTCGCCGGCGGGCTGGCCGACATCGCCGTCGGATCCGATACCGGCGGCTCGATCCGCGCCCCGGCAAGCTTTTGTGGGCTGATTGGGCTGAGGACCACGCATGGCCGCATCTCGCTCGAAGGCACCATGCCGCTGGCCCCTTCACTTGATACGTTCGGCTGGTTCGCCAGAGACATGGTCACCTATGACAAGGTCGGCGCGGTGCTGCTCGGCGACGATCTGCACAACCAAGAATTGCAGCGCCCCCTCGCGCTGGATGCGCTGGACGGGCTCGTGCTCGGCCCGCAGGAAGCCGACGAGTATCGCGCCATGGTCCGCGCTGTCGCATCGGTGCTGGGCGCACCGCGCACCGTTGCCCCGCTGTCGCATTCCACCGACGATCTCTATTGGTGCTTCCGCAAGCTGCAGGGGTACGAGGCCTGGCAAAATCATGGTGCCTGGATCGCCGGCAGCGATCGGATGCTCGGCCCCGGCGTCAAGGAGCGCTTCGAGCATGGCGCAACCATCGACGCGGCAACCGCGCAATTCGAAACGGAACGTCGCGTTGCGTTTCGTCTTGAGCTTGCCGACCTGCTTGGCGAGGACGGTGTCCTTGTGCTGCCGACCGCTCCAGGTGCCGCGCCGCTCAAGGCCGCCTCATTCGCCGATTTGCAGACCTATCGCGAACGCGCGCTGAGACTGTTGTGTCTTTCCGGTCTGTCCGGGTTTCCGCAGATCACCCTGCCGCTGGGCCTGGTTGACGGCGCCCCGTTCGGCCTCTCGCTGCTCGGACCGAAAAACAGCGACCGGCAGCTGATGGCGCTTGCCGCGCGCATCCTTTCAGCCCACCAGAGGAGCGCATGACATGGATACGCTGACCCGCATGCGCGCCTTCATCGACGTTGTCGAGGCCGAAGGATTTTCGGCAGCGGCGCGCAAGATCGGCCGCTCCAAGGCGCTGTTGTCGAAATATGTGCGCGAGTTGGAGGACGAGCTCGGCGCGCTGCTGCTCAACCGCACCACCAGGCAGTTCTCGCTGACCGAGGCCGGCCACACCTATTACCGCCGCGCCTCGGAAATCGTCCGCGAGGTCGACAGCCTGGCCGATGCGGTGCGCGAATCCTCTGGCGACGTGCGCGGCAGGATCAAGCTGTCGGCGCCGCGCACCTTTGCCGACGCGCCGATCGGCCTATCGCTGATCGACTTCGCCAAGCAGCATCCCGACATCGTGCTCGACATTCATCTCGATGACCGCTTCGTCGATCTGGTCGAGGAAGGCTTCGATCTCGCCGTGCGCATTTCGCGGCTGGAAAGCTCCTCGCTGATCGCCAGGCGCCTGGCGCCGTTCTCGGTGCGGCTGTGCGCATCTCCCGAGCTGATCGCCAGGCACGGCATGCCGACGCGGCCGCAGGACCTTGGCCGCATGCCCTGCATCATCGACACCAATGGCCGCTGGCTGACCAACTGGCCGTTCAGGGGCGACAGCGGCGACACGGTGACTGTTTCGGTCTCCGGTCCGATCGAGGTCAACAGTCCGATGGCGGCAAGAGCCGCCGCCGTGGCGGGATTGGGATTTTCAGTCCTGCCGGATTTCATCGCAGCGCCCGACATCGAAAGTGGCCGGCTGGTGACCGCGCTGGATGACCGCATCCTGCCGGGTGGCGGCATTTTCGCCGTCTATCCGCACCGGCGCTATTTGCCTGCGAAAGTTCGCGTCTTTGTCGATTTCCTGGTGCAGTGGTTCAAGACGATTGACAATGCATGAGCTTTTGGCCGCCCGGGGTCCCATTTTCGCCCGCTTTCTGGTAACTCTCGACAGTCACCGAAGTCGATGGAATCACCACCCAGAATGAACCTGAAGCGGCAAGCAATCATGATGGCTTCGGCCATGGCGGCGACTTTTGCCACGGTCGGGCCAGCCAACGTGCATCCCCACGTCTTCGCCGAGGCTCGCCTCGAAGTGATCCTCAGCCCGGATCACCAAAGCGTGAAGGCCTTGCGTCATGTCTGGCGCTTCGACGATTTGTTTTCGAGCACGGTGATGATGGAGTTCGACAAGAATTCCGACCTGAAGCTTGACGACAAGGAGCTGAAGGAAGTCGCCGACACCGTCCACGCTTCGCTGGCGGAGTTCAATTACTTCCAGCTCGTCACCGTCGACGGCAAGGATGAGGCGATGAGCCCGCCGCCGCAGCTGATGGCGAATTTCGACAACGACCAGCTCATTATCCTGTTCGAATCCGAACCCAAGGCGCCAACCAGGCTGGCCGGCAAGATCGATATCGGCGTCTATGACCCGACGTTCTACACGGCGATCGATTTCACCGAGGATGCCAATATGCAGGTCGCCGACTTGCCGTCGACATGCACGAGCAAGGTCGTTCGTCCGAACCCCGACGAGGCGATCGCCGCGAACCAGAAGAACCTGACGGACGCCTTCTTCAATGATCCGACAGGCACCGATATGAGCAAGATATTTGCGACCAAGCTTGAACTGAACTGTCAGCCAAAAGGATAATCCGGTGACGAAACCGTCCCTGCGTTTGGCTTTTGGCCTTTTGGCCGCCGCCCTTGTCATGACGCACGTCCTCGGCTCAGCCCACGCCCAGAGTTCGCTCGGCATCGGCACCAATGACGGGATGGCTCCCACCACCGGCCCGTTCGCCCAAATCCTGATGTGGATCAATCTGCGTCAGCAGGAATTCTACCGCGCGCTTGCCGGTGCGATGAAGGCGATGCGTGAGGACGGCAGCAAGCTGTGGCTGCTTATCGGCCTGTCCTTCGCCTACGGTATTTTCCATGCCGCCGGCCCCGGTCACGGTAAGGCGGTGATCTCGTCCTACATGGTCGCGAACGAAGTCGCGCTCAGGCGCGGCATCATGCTGTCCTTCGTCTCGGCCCTGTTGCAGGCGGTGACGGCGATCCTGGTGATGATGCTCGCCTACTTCGTCCTGCGCGGCACCACCATATCGATGACCGACGCGGCATGGTTCCTCGAAGTCACGAGTTTTGTCTTTGTCACCCTGTTCGGCGCCTGGCTTTTGTGGCGCAAGGCCGGCCCTGCCATCCTTCGTCTGTTCGGTGCGAACCCTGCCTATAGCCTTTCGGCGGCCCATGCCGGCCATTCGCAAACAGGCCATCCTGCACATGCGCATTCGGTGCATGCGCTTCACGCACATGGCCATGACGGCCACGATAACCATGATAGCCATGATAGCCATGATCATGGCGCACACGACCGTCGCCATGACCATGGCGGGCACCATCACCATGCGGCGGGCGATGTCTGCGAGACGTGCGGACATTCACACGCGCCCGACCCGGCGCTGCTTTCCGGCGACCGCTTCGACTGGCGCACTGCCTGGTCTGCGGTGGCCGCGGTCGGTATCCGGCCGTGCTCGGGCGCGCTGATCGTGCTGAGCTTTGCCATGCTCAACGGGCTGTGGTTCGGCGGCATCCTGTCGGTGCTGGCGATGGCACTCGGCACCGCGATCACCGTCTCGATCCTGGCGACGCTGGCGGTGACGGCCAAGAACTGGGCGGTGTATTTCGCTGGCGACGGCCGCATGGGCAACCGCATCCATTCAATCGTCGAGATCGGCGGCGCCGCCTTCGTCTTTTTGTTCGGGTTGCTGTTGTTGTCGGCGAGCCTGACGGCTGGTGGATAGCGCCTCGATCAGACGCGCGGCCTCAAGACTGACCCAGGAATTGTCGACCCTTGGCGCCGCCCCTCATCGCCCTGCCGGGCACTTCTCCCCGTATAGTGACGGGGAGAAGGGGCTGATCGCAACGCCGGCGCTACTTTTGCAGCGCTGGTGATTGGCAAAACCGTCGATGAGAGCGCCCCTCGCCCCGTTTACGGGGAGAGGATGCCGGCGGGCAGGTGAGGGGCAGCGCCGAGATCGGCACGTTGTATGTTACCGCTGGCCCGAATATCGACACCTAACCCGCGATCTTCCCGTCCAACTCGTCCTCGATATGCGCGCGGATGATGTCGTCGAAGCTGGTTTCGGCGGCAAAGCCAAGCTCCCTCGACCGCCGCGCCTCGAACCGTGTCGGCCAGCCCTTGACGATCGCCCAGATCGTATCGTCGGGCTCATCGCGGATCAGTTTCACCGCCTTGGCGCCGGCCATGCGTTCCAGGGCCTCGATCTGCTCGCCGACCGTGACGGCGACGCCGGGCATCGTCAAATTGCGGCGCGGCCCTACGGCGCTGCCGTCGATCCCTGCTGCGTGGATCAAAAAATTCACCGCCGAGCGCGGGCTGGCGTGGGTGTGCACGACAGAGCGCGGCACCGGCAATATCGCCTCATGGCCGCTCAACGGCTCGCGGATGATGCCGGAGAAGAAGCCTGACGCGGCCTTGTTGGGCTTGCCCGGCCTGACGCAGATGGTCGGCAGCCTGATGCCGATGCCGTCGAAGAAGCCGCGCCGCGTATAATCGGCGAGCAGCGCTTCTCCCATCAGCTTCTGCGTGCCGTAGGAGGTCAACGGCGTCGGGTGGAATTCGTCTGATATAATGTCCGGAAACGGTGCGCCGAACACGGCGATCGACGAGGTGAAGACGACGCGCGGCGCAAACCCCGCCAGCCTTATGGCATCGAACAGCGCCCTTGTGCCGTCGAGATTGACGCGATAGCCGAGATCGAAATTGGCTTCAGCCTCGCCCGACACGACGCCGGCGAGATGGAAGATCACGTCTGGGCGCGACGCGACCAGCCGTTCCATCGCGCTCGCCGCGGCGAGATCGCCTGTATGGATGGTGACGTCGACGCCATCCAGCGTCGGCGCCTGCGGCGGCACGATGTCGTGAAGGTCGAGCGCGGCGATCTTCCGGCCGCTGAGCGTTCCATCCTTCGCCAGCCGGGCGATGAGCTTGCGGCCGACCATGCCTGCCGCGCCGGTAATCAAAACACGCATATCAATGATCCTTTTTGCGCTGACTGCGGCCACGCAGCCAAAACACGACGAAAATGGCCACCATGAAGACAGCCGCAATAATGGCGGCAAGAATGGTCGAGACGCGGCCGACCGCCAGCATCACGGTTGGCAAATAGTAGGCGGCGATGCCGAACAGCAGCAGCACCCAGAGTGCGCCGATCGCCGCATTGCGCGTGTCGCGATCCATTACGCGGCCCGGACACGGCGGGGATTCGTCAACTTCGTTACCATGCCATGGAACTCCTGGGATCAGTGATAGTGGCGATGATGCGGAGCCGCATCATGCGCATGGTCGTGCTCGCCATCATGCTTATCATCGGCGCAATGGCCGAATTCCGGTTCTACGGTGGCGTGGGCAATGCCATGCGCGGCAAGCCGCTTCTTGATGGCGCTGACCGCTTTGTGGGCATCGACGCCATCGTTGAGGCAAGCATGCAAGGTCGCCATGTTGCTTGACCCGTCAAGCGACCAGACATGCATGTGATGCACCTCGCGCACGCCGTTCACCGTCCGCTCTATGTCCCTGGCGATCAGGTCGCGATCGAGGCTCGCCGGCACGCCTTCGAGCAGGACATGGGCTGCTTCGCGCATCAGCGACCAGGCGGTGGACAGGATCAGCAGCGAGACAAGGACGGACAGGATCGGATCGATTGGCGTCCAGCCCGTTGCCAGGATGATCAGCGCAGCTAAGATCGCCGCCGCCGAGCCAAGCAGATCGCCGAGCACGTGCAGGATGGCGCCGCGCATGTTCAGGCTGTCGCGGTCGCCGCCATGCAGCACGAAGAGGCAGCCGATATTGACCAGCAGGCCGGCGATCGCAACGACCAGCATCGGCCCGCCGAGCACGGGCGCAGGCGTCAGCAGGCGTTCCCAGGCCTCATAGATGATCCACAGCGCAATGGCGAAGATGGCGATGCCGTTGGTATAGGCGACCAGCGTCTTGACCCGGCCGAAACCGTAGGTGAGGCGAACCGTGGCCGGCCGGCCGGCCAGATGAAAAGCATACCAGGCAAGCCCGAGCGCGATACAGTCGGCGAGCATGTGGCCGGCATCCGCCAGCAGCGCCAGCGATCCCGTCAAGAGACCGCCAAGCGCTTCTACGATCATGAAGCCGGCGGTTAGGCAGGCGGCGATCAGCACGCGTTTCTTGTCGGTCGAGCCGTGCACATGACCGGCGCCGTGGCTGCGGTCATGCCCTTGCGAACCATGGTCGTGGGTATGCGCCACCTGCGAACTCCTGTCAGAACTGATCCATCCCGGCAGAATCCGGACGGAGGCTCTGTGTTCTTGTTTGACCATGATCTTTGCCCGAAAACCGGCTTCCACTTTTCGGGATCATGGTCCTTCTGGTTTGACCACGATCTTGCCCGAAAACTCGCCTTCACTTTTCGGGATCGTGGTCCTGGGTCATGGTCAGGCGCCGAACTCGGCGCGGAAATCCTCGAGCCGTCGCTTCTGCCGGCCGTCGCCGTCGAAATTGCCCGGATCGAGCCATGCCTCATAGGCTCTACGCAGTGCCGGCCACTCCTTGTCGATGATCGAGTACCACGCGGTATCGCGGTTTTCGCCCTTGACCACAAGATGCTGCCGGAAAATGCCCTCGAACTTGAAGCCGAAACGCTCCGCCGCGCGCTTCGACGGCTCGTTGCGGTTGTTGCATTTCCATTCGTAGCGGCGATAGCCAAGCTCGAAGATGTATTTCATGAACAGGAATTGCGCTTCCGTCGCCGCCGGCTTGCGCGAGATCAGCGGACCCCAATAGATGTTGCCGATCTCGATAACGCCATAGGCAGGGTCGATGCGCATCAGCGTCTGGCGTCCGGCGACCTTGCCGCTGGCCTTGTCGATGACGGTGAAGAACAGCGGGTCCTCGCTGGCTTCGGCCTTGTCCAGCCACGGCTGGAAGGCGGCGCGGGTCTGCGGCGGATAATCGGGCAGCCAAGCGAAGCGGCCGTCGACATCAGGCACCGACGACGCCTCGAAAAGGCCGTCGCCATGCTTTTCGGAGCTCAGCGGCTCAAGCCTGACAGTGCACCCCTCCAGCACCTTGCGCTCCGGCCGCGGGCGCGGTTGCCAATTCTTGAGATTTTCCGACACCCAAAGCTCCAATCCGTTTGACTTTTGCGAAAGGACGCTCACAAAAACGCTCGCTCGGTGAAAGAACCACAGGGACGGGAAAAATGCTCCACACGATTTCGGCCTTCGATCGTCTCGGCGAGGAAAACGCCTTTGCGGTGCTGGCTCGTGCCACCGCGCTCGCCCATCAGGGCCGCGATATCGTCAATCTCGGCATCGGCCAGCCCGACTTCAAGACGCCGCAGCACATCGTCGAAGCCGCAATCAAGGCGCTGCGTGACGGCCACCACGGCTATACGCCGGCCAACGGCCTGCTGGCGACACGCGAAGCGGTGGTGCGCCGCACGCTGACCACAACCGGTGTCGAGGTGTCGCCCGAGGCGGTGATGATCCTGCCCGGCGGCAAGCCGACCATGTTCGCCGCGATCCTGATGTTCGGCGAACCGGGCGCCGAGATCCTCTATCCCGATCCCGGCTTTCCCATCTATCGCTCGATGATCGAGTTCACCGGTGCTGCTCCGATACCGGTGCCGATGCGCGAGGAGAACGGCTTTGCCTTCTCGGCGCAGGAGACGCTGGCGCTGATCACGCCGAAGACCAGGCTGCTCATCCTCAACTCGCCGGCCAACCCGACCGGCGGGGTCACCCCGCGCGCCGAGATCGAGAAGCTGGTCAAGGGGCTGGAAGCGCACCCGGACGTCGCCATCCTCTCCGACGAGATCTACGACGTGATGACCTATGACGGCGAGACGCACTTCTCGCTGCTCAATTTCCCCGAAATCCGCGACCGACTGATCGTGCTCAACGGCTGGTCGAAGACCTGGGCGATGACCGGCTGGCGCATGGGCTGGTCGATCTGGCCGAACGGCGACGAGGGCGCCCACCTCTACGACAAGGTGCGCAAGCTGGCGGTCAATTGCTGGTCCTGCGTCAATGCGCCGAGCCAGTATGCCGGCATCGCGGCCATCGACGGTCCGCAGGACGACGTCGACAAGATGATGCGCGCCTTCGACCGCCGCAGGAACGTCGTGGTCGAAGGCTTGAACGCCTTACCAGGCGTTTCCTGCATCACGCCGAAAGGCGCTTTCTATGCCTTCCCTAATGTCTCAAAAACTGGTTGGAAGGCCAAGAAACTCGCCTCGGCTTTGCTTGAGGATGCCGGCGTGGCGCTGATCGGCGGACCTGATTTCGGCGTTCTCGGTGAAGGCTATATCAGGCTGTCCTACGCCAATTCCGAAGAGAACATCCTGCGCGCGCTGGAACGGATCAAGGCGTTTCTGGGCAAGTGAGGGCGGGTACGCGACCGACGAAAGGAGATGTCAGATGTTCTATGCCATCCTTGCCTATCACGTGGAAGAAGTGATCACGGCGCTGACGCCGGAGGAGGACGCGGCGCTGATGGCCGACCTGCTCAATATCCACGAACGGCTTTACCGGGATGGTAGCCTCGGCCCGGCGGCGCGGCTCGGGGCGACCCAAGACGCGTGCACCTTGCGCGGGCCGGGCGCCGGAATGGTCATTGACGGACCCTTCGCCGAGACCAAGGAGCAATTGTTGGGACTATACGTCGTCGACTGCGCCACGCGCGATGCCGCGATCGCGATTGCGCGCGACTTTCGCCGTGTCAATCCGACGGCCGTCTACGAAATCCGCCCTATTTCGCTATATCTTCCGGGCGTGCCGCTTTCGGTGACGCAGTCCTAAAGCGCATCGCGTTTGAAGGATGCGACGCGCTTTAGTTCTTGTTTTATGCATGTCGTTATCGCAAAACCGCTGCGCACTTTTGCGCGACATGCATTAGCCAAAATTGAACGCCGTCCGGCCGGGTCCCCCGGCGTTCGCCGGCCTTTCATCGTGCCAGTGGCACGATGAATTCGCTTACGCGAACCGGCCGCTCACCCTCGCCCGACATACGGCATCTTCGTCGCCATCACGGTCATGAACAGCACATTGGCGTCGAGCGGCAGGCTGGCCATATGGACGACGGCATTGGCGACCTGCTGGACATCCATCACCGCTTCGGCGGCGATGGAACCATTGGCTTGCGGTACTCCGACCGTCATCGCCTGCGCCATGTCGGTCAGGGCGTTGCCGATGTCGATCTGGCCGCAGGCGATGTCATAAGGCCGGCCGTCCAGCGCCAGCGTCTTGGTCAGCCCGGTAATGGCGTGCTTGGTCGCGGTATAGGGCACTGAGCCCGGACGCGGCGCGTAGGCAGACACCGAGCCGTTGTTGATGATGCGACCGCCCATCGGCTGCTGCCTGCGCATGGCGCCGAAGGCAGCGCGGGCGCACAGGAACGAGCCGGTGAGATTGACCCCGACAATTTCGTTCCACACCTCGACCGGGATCTCGTCGATCAATGTCGACTTGTAGCCCGCGCCGGCATTGTTGAAGAGCAGGTCGACACGACCGAAAGCCGCCGCCACCGTCTCGAACAGATCGTCGACCTGGTCGGCCTTGCTGATGTCGCAGGCGACCGCCAGCGCCTTGGCTTGTGTCGATCCGGCATCCGCGATTGCCTTGTCCAGCACCGGCTTGCGGCGTCCGCAGAACACCGTATTCCAGCCGGCCCTGAGCAGCGCCGTGGCGACGCTCTTGCCGATGCCCGTGCCGGCGCCAGTGACGATGGCTGTTTTGTAGTCTGTCATAACTGTCCTCCTATAGCGCCGCATGCCCGCAAGGACGCTATAGCACCATGATTTTGAGCAATTTTGAATTTGCGCATGATCGCTTCCAAAAATCGATTCCGATTTCGGCTCATGCGCTAACCGGCTGCGACAAAAAGGGCGGCCATTGGCGGCCGCCCTGATCTGAACCGGCTGGGAGGAGGAAAGCCGATCCGACTGCTTAAAATCATGCGCTTCCTGGGTAAACGAGACATTAACGCGAAAGCACGCCGGATTGCCGCTCTCCGCGGCCCTGAAGCCTACCAGCGCGAATTGGCGGTTGCCTTGCCCGATCCCGGCACCTCTGGCGCCGGCACTTTCGCCGCCGACACCGTCGCCTCGACATGGTCGAGCAGGGCATCCGGCAAGCTGAGGCGGCCGGCGAGCAGATCGAGATAGCCGCGTTCGGCACGTGTATTCGGATCGATGGCGAGGCGCGAGGCGGTGTAGAGCTCGAGCTTCTGGGCGTCGGTTTGGGCGCCGGCGACCAGCGTATCCAGGTCGAGCGGCCTTTCCAGTTCCGACAACAGGAATTTCTCCGCGTCGGAGTCGATGCCCGCGAGACTGAGCTTGCCGGCGATCTTTTGCCGTTCGTCGTCGTCGATATGGCCGTCGGCCTTCGCCGCCGAAATCATCGCGCGCACCAGCGTCAGCGTGAATTCGTCCTCGCCTTGCGGCGCCTGCGAGGGATGAAAGCTGGTGTCGGCGGGCGGCGGCAGCAATTCCGGTTCACCGGCAACTTGCGTTTCAGCCGGCGCCTTGCCGTTCTTGTAGTTCTGGTAGGCCTTGTAGGCGAGGCCGCCGACGACGGCCAGGCCGCCGAGCTTCACCGCCGTGCCGGCGACCTGACGGCCAGCGCCGGTTCCGAGCAGCACCGCGGCCAGCGCGCCAGCGGCCAGCGGATTGTCCTTGGCCATTTGCACCGCCTGGCCCCCTTTGTCGCGCACGGTCGATCCGGTTCCGGGAATTTGCGAGCCGAGCAGATCGTTGAGGAGCTTCTTGGGATCGAACATCAGTGCCTCCAGAATTGGCCGGCCGAAAGCGCCGGGCAGGTTTTCGGACGTTGAACAGGTAGGCCCCGCATATGGACATTACAATGACGGATGGGCGCTTTGCCGGCGACGGCACAAACGAGATGATGTCAGGATCTGCCTTGTCCAATGCGTTGGCCGAAAATCGGAATCGATTTTCGGAAAGCACGATTTTGATTCAAAGTGTTAGAGCGCACTTTGTGCGTCCAAGCCGACGCATGTCGCTTTAACGTCCAATGTGCGGAGCCCTGCCTTGCGCTTGCGCCAGCTCGACTTGGCGTTGACGCTCGGCGTAGCGGGCGCGATCCTCGTCGGAACGGGCATCGTAGCAATGCGGGCATGAGATGCCGGCGGCGTATTTCGACGACAGCAGGTCCTGCCCGGTCAGCGGATGCCGGCAGGCGCGGCAAAGTTCGGCCTCACCCTCGACCAAGCCGTGCGACACCGAGACGCGTTCGTCGAAGACGAAGCACTCGCCCTGCCAGAGGCTTTGCTCGGCGGGCACCTCTTCGAGATATTTCAGGATACCGCCCTTGAGATGGAACACATCCTCGAAGCCGAGCGACTTCACATAGGCCGTTGCCTTCTCGCAGCGTATGCCGCCGGTGCAGAACATGGCCACCTTGCGGCCGACGAGTTCGGCTCGATGCTGCTCGACCCACGTCGGGAATTCGCGAAAGCTCGTTGTCGCGGGGTCGACCGCTCCCTTGAACGTGCCGATCGATACCTCGAATGCGTTGCGCGTGTCGATGACGATCGTGTCCACATCCGATATCAGCGCGTTCCAGTCGGCCGGTGCGACGTAGGTGCCGGCGCTTGCCGCCGGATCGAGATCCCCAACACCCATGGTGACGATCTCGCGCTTCAGCCGCACCTTCATGCGGTGAAACGGCATCTGCGCGGCGCTGCTGTACTTGACCTCGAGACCGGCGAGACCTTCGATGGATTCGAGATGATCGATGAGCGCGGCAATGTCAGCTTCGCTGCCGGCGACCGTGCCGTTGATGCCCTCATGCGCCAGCAGCAGCGTGCCCTTGATACCACGTCCGCAGCAAAAGGCGGCGAGCGGCGCGCGCAACGCCTCAAAGTCGTCGAGCCGGGCAAACCTGTAGAGCGCGGCAACGCGCAGGGGTTGATTGGGCAGTGTCATCGCCGAAGCCACTAAACGCTCATGAAAGCCGATTCAAGGCCGCCGCGCGGAGCAGCTTCTCCTTTGGTGGCCTTTGACGGCCGGTCTGACGGACTTGCCGGCAGCGCGTGACATCGCGACACGCCTCGCTTCGTGGACAGAAAACCGGCCTTCTGCTAACCGATTGAACGGATCAATACCGGAGAGACGACAAATGCCCAGCAAGACCGAAAAGCTCCTGTCGCTCCTCAACGGCCAACCGGTTATCCCGGTGCTCAAGATCGCCAATCTCGCCGATGCCGTGCCGCTGGCGCGCGCGCTGGCGCGCGGCGGCCTGCCGGCGATCGAGATCACGTTGCGGACCGCTGATGCGCTGGAGGCGATCCGGCTCGTGACAAGCGAGATCGAGGACGCCATCGTCGGCGCCGGCACCATTCTGGACGCCCGCCAGTTCGACGAGGCGGCGGCAGCCGGATCGAAGTTCATCGTCAGCCCCGGCATCACCCGCGAGCTTCTGGCGGTGGCGAAGGACAGCGACGTTCCGTTACTGCCCGGCGCCATCACGCCCGGTGAGATCATGGCCGCCCGCGAGGCAGGCCTGCGCTTCCTGAAATTCTTCCCGGCAGAACAGTCGGGCGGCATCGCCTCGCTCAAGGCATTCGCCTCGCCGCTCGCCGATGTCCAATTCTGCCCGACCGGCGGCATCACCGACAAGAACGCCAGCGACTATCTGAGCCTGCCCAACGTCATCTGCGTTGGCGGCTCCTGGGTGGCGCCGGACGATTTGGTCAAGGCCGGCAAATGGGACGAAATCGAAGCCCTGGCGCTCGCCGCGAGCAAGCTCGGGCGATAGAGACAGCTCTCACCCCAAGCAGACCAATGCATGCCGCGCAAAAGCATGCCTTCGGGCCTGACCCGAGGGCGTGCAGCGGTTTTGCGATAGCGACATGCATAAAAAAGCCGCGCGGTTGCCGGCGCGGCTTTTTTATTGGTTGGTCGATCCGCTACTCGGTCCTGAAGCGGGCGACCGACAGGAACTTGACGGCATTGCCGGTGAACCGGTTGGCGTCGGCCAACTGATCGTCCGCCTGGAAGCCCACGGTATAGACTTCGGTTGGCGGCGTGTGCACGATATTGTAGGCGAAGCGCTGCGCCGTCGTCGCGCTGGAGACGGTGGCGACATTCTCGCCGCTGTTCAACGCCCAGCGCGCCGCCGTCGGCTCGGCGGCGACTACCACGGACTTGGGACCAGGCTTCAGGTCACGGGCGGTTGCCCTGGCTGCCTTGCGGGTGGTCTTCACACCCGTGCCGATCGCCGCGGCCGGATCGGAGCCAGCTGGGCGGGCAAAGACAGCCTCGCGCGGCGATGCGGCATTGCCCTTCGCCAGTTCACCGAGGACCGCGCTTGGCTGGGAGAGCGAAGCGACCTGGTATTCGTCGGTTGCGCTGACCCGTTCGAGGACGGCTTTGACCGCGTCAGACTGGACTGCGGCAGACTGGACCTGGTCAGGCTGGGCCAATTCGGGCTGGGCCAGATCGGGCCGAGCCGACGGCAGCACCGAGAACACATCGGTAGCGGTCTTGCCGTGCCCGGCGGTATCCGCCAGCGCCAGAAGCACAGCCTTGTCCTGCGGCGCAAGGTCGGCCGCTGCAAGGTCGGCCGGCAACGAGTGATTGGGGCGCCAAGTCGGCAACGGAATGTTTTTGGCGGCAACCTGCGCCGCATCGGCGACAACGGACGGCTCGGCCATGCCGAAGGGAGCGTTCGCCGGCGCTTGCGCGGTCGTCACCGCCTGTTCGGTGGTGGCGGTGGCATCCGCCACGCCGAACGGAACGTTTTCGGGCGGCTGAGCGACATCGGCCTTCGGCCGCGGGGCGAAATCGGGCAGCGGCACGCTGCGCGCCGGCAGCGCCGCGATGATCGTTTCCGGCGTGTCCTCCTCCGGTTCCGGAGCAGGCGCATCGGCGATTGGCGGAATCTCGGCGCGCTTCGCATCCTCAGGCGACACGATGGCAATGCCCGGAAGCTTGCTGTTCCTGGCGGCCGGTGCCGGCTTGGCATTCGCCAGCTTCACGCTCGCCGCCTTCACATTGGTTGACTTCGGCGTTGGCGCGGCCACCACATCGGCGCTGTCATCGGCCTCGTCTTCACCGCCGCCGAAGAAAGCCGCCAGCAGACCGCCGGATCTTTTGGCGCCGCCACCTGCGCTGGCCATTTCGATGGCGGGAGCGCCGGCGCCCTTGCGCGCCTTGTACGAGGCGAGCGCCTGTGAATAGCCGGGCAACGGCTTGCCGTCGCTCGGCACATGCAGCGTCTTGCCGTTGGGGAACACGCGCGCCAGTTCCTGGCGGCTGATGCCAGGCCAGTGCCGCACATTGCCGACATCCATGTGGACAAAGGGCGAGCCGGACCTCGGATAATAACCGACGCCGCCACCCTGCATCCGCAGACCGATGTCGCGCAGTTTCTTCAGCGGCACGCCGGGAATGTAGAAGTCCATGGCCTTGCCGAGCGTATGCTGGCTTTTCTTGGCAACGCCCCTGCTGCGGCTGCGCAGCATCGAGTTCGTCGACGACGAGCGATAACCGCACACGACCTGGATATAGTCGCGGGCGCCGCTCTGCCGGTAAGCCTCCCAGACCAGGTCGAGCAGGCGCGGATCCATCTTGGTCGGCTCGTTGCGGCGCCAGTCGCGCAGGATGACGTTGATCTTTTTCAGACCCGCCTGATCGTAGCGGCCGCCGCGCTTGAAGACGATCTCCGCCTTCTCTTTGGTGTGCAGGTTGTAGAGTTTCAGCGAACGTGTCTGGGCGCTGGCGCCGGTCGCAGCCGCTGTAAGGAAGCCAAAGGCGAGAATCACCGCTGCCAGCCATCTCGGCCAGGCGCTCATGTGATAGTGCCGCCCGTTTGTGTGTCGTTCGACTTTGTTCAAATCAAAAGGCCTTGCAGGCTGCCGTTTGTCCCCGGATTTGACCAACGGATGCGGTGGTGTTCACATCCGAATATCGATCCTAATGGTTAATCATCGCTTATTGAAGCCGAAATGCGGTAACACCGTGGCGATATCCCGTCAAAAATATTGCACGGGGTTTCTTGGTAAACTGCTGGTTTAGATCATGTTTCTGGCTTTGCCTGAACACGATCTGTTACCAGACGCCTCAATGCGTGAATACTGCCGGCAAGCGCGTCGCCCGACCGCGTCACGCCCGATCGCGACTGTCGATTGTCCTGATGCCAGGTTGGCAAGCTGGTCCGGGCTTGCCTGTCAGGAAGCAAGCCGGTCGATACGGCCCGTTTCCGGATCGATGCCATATTCCTTGAGCTTCCTGTAGAGCGTCGAGCGGCCGATGCCGAGACGGCGGGCAACTTCGCTCATCTGGCCGTTATAATGGTCGATGGCGAGCTTGATCATTTCGAGTTCGACATCGGCCAGCGCCCGCACATTGCCGCGTTCGTCCAGCGCCCGCAGCGTGCCGAAGCGAGGCTGCGGCCTGGCCGGCGGATCGAGCTCGGCTACAGCGATGCCGTTATCCTCGCCAAGCGGCTCGGTGACCAAAGGCAACGCGGGCAACGCGCCATGCGCATCGAGGTTGACGGTGCCCTCGACCTGCGCCCGAATCTGCGGAAACTCCTCTTCCGTCAGCAGATCGCCTTCACAAAGCACCGAGGCCCGGAAGACGGCGTTTTCCAGCTGGCGGATATTTCCCGGCCAGTCGTAGGCCTGCAGCATGGCGAGCGCCGCGGCCGAAATGCCGTGCAGGCGATGACGTGGACCAGTGGGCGCGACCTTGTCCAGAAAATGCTCGACCAAATACGGAATGTCGTCGCGACGGTCGCGCAGCGGCGGCACGAAGATTGGATAGACGTTCAGGCGGTAGAACAGATCCTCGCGGAACTTGCCGTCCTTGACCTGCTGCAGAAGATTGCGGTGTGTCGCCGAGATCAGCCTGATGTCGACCCTGACGGTCGAACGCCCGCCGACCGGATCGACCTCACCGTCCTGCACGGCGCGCAGCAGCTTGACCTGCACGTCGAGCGGCAGGTCGCCGATCTCGTCGAGGAAGAGCGTGCCCGAATGCGCCTCGACGAACTTGCCGGTGTGTTTTTCGGTGGCGCCGGTGAACGAGCCCTTCTCGTGGCCGAACAGGATCGATTCGACCAGATTGTCGGGGATGGCGCCGCAATTGACGGTGACGAACGGTTTTGAGCGGCGATCGCCACTGCCCTGGATGGCGCGCGCCACCAACTCCTTGCCGACACCGGATTCGCCCTCGATAAGGATCGGGATGTTTGACGCGGCCGCCTTCTGGCCGAGACGGATCACCCGGTCCATCGCCGGGCTGTGCGTGATCATGTCCTTGAAGGTCAGGTGGCCGCCGCGCCGCCGCGACGTGCGCTTCACTTCCCCCTCGACCGCCTCGACTTTGAGCGCGTTGCCGATCGATGCCTGCAGCCTGTCGGGAGATGCCGGCTTGACGACGAAATCGAAAGCACCGTGACGCATGGCCGAAACGACGGTTTCGATGCCACCCTGGGCGGTTTGCACGATGACCGGAACCTGGATGCCGCGCTCACGCATCGCCTTCAGCACGCCGATGCCGTCAAGGCCCGGCATGACGAGGTCGAGGATGACCACCGACACGTCGCGCGCCTTGGGCCCGTCGAGCGCGTCGAGACCGGCCTCGCCGCCATCCGTGATGATCGCGCTATGGCCGAATTTCGTCACCGCCGCCTCGAGCAGCCTGCGCTGCACGGGATCGTCATCGACTATGAGTATGGAACCTGTCATGACTGGTTCAACGATGCTCGCCCAATATGCCCACCCCACTGTGCCCACCCAATGGGGAACCCTATGGATCATCCTGGCACAGGGTTCTAAATAAGATTTCAAAAAACCCGGTGAACGAATTGCTTAGGATTTGACCGGCTTTCTCATCCCCTTGATTCTTTGGCCCTTTGACAAACTGGAAAGTGTCGGCAATGAGCATGGTTTTTAGTCGGCAGCTTGCGGCGGTGGCGTCCGGTCAGGGCGCGGCGGAGCTCGGTGATCTGCCGGAATGGGATCTCGCCGATCTCTATTCGGGCATGGGCGCCCCCGAGCTGAAACGCGACATCGCCAAGGCGCTCGCCGATGCCATCAGCTTCGAGAGCCGCTGGAAAGGCACGCTCGCCGCCGAGGCGGAGCGTGCCGACAGCGGCAGGCTGGGCGAGGCGCTTGCCGCCTATGAGGCGCTGGAGGAACTGATTGGCCGGATCGTCTCCTATGCCGGACTGATCTACGCCGGCAACACCGCGGATCCGCAGCGCGCCAAGCTCTATGGCGACATTCAGGAGAAGATGACCGACGCCAGCGCGCATCTTCTGTTTTTCGCGCTCGAACTGAATCTTGTCGACGATGCCGCGATCGAAACCGCGCTTGCTGCCGATCCTGCCTTCGCTCACTACCGGCCGTGGGTGCTTGATCTGCGCATGGACAAACCCTACCAGCTCGAAGATCGGGTCGAGCAGCTTCTCCACGAGAAGTCGATTACCGGACGCGGCGCCTGGAACCGCTTGTTCGACGAGACGATGACCGATCTGCGCTTCGACATCGATGGCGAAGAGCTGACCCTGGAGCCGGCGCTGAACCGCCTCCAACACGCCGATGGCGAGGTGCGCCGCCGGGCTTCTGAAGCGCTGGCCGCAACCTTCCGCAAGAATCTGCGCACGTTCACGCTGATCACCAACACGCTGGCCAAGGACAAGGAGATTTCCGACCGCTGGCGCGGCTTCGCCGACATCGCCGATTCGCGTCATCTCGCCAATCGCGTCGAGCGCAGCGTGGTGGATGCGCTGGCCTCAGCCGTTCGTGACGCTTACCCGCGCCTGTCACACCGCTACTACGCGATGAAGGCGCGCTGGCTCGGCATGGAAGTGATGAACCACTGGGACCGCAACGCGCCGTTGCCGGAAACCCCGCAAGCGATCATCGGCTGGGACGAGGCCAAGAACACGGTGCTTTCCGCCTATCAGCGCTTTTCACCTGACATGGCGGAGATTGCTCGGGTTTTCTTCGACCGCAACTGGATCGACGCGCCGGTAAGGCCTGGCAAGTCGCCGGGCGCCTTCGCGCATCCGACAGTGCCGTCGGCGCATCCCTATGTCCTGCTCAACTACATGGGCAAGCCGCGCGACGTGATGACGCTGGCGCATGAGCTTGGCCACGGCGTGCATCAGGTGCTCGCCGCAAGCCAGGGCGCGCTGATGGCCTCGACGCCGCTGACACTGGCCGAGACGGCGTCCGTCTTCGGCGAGATGCTGACCTTCCGCTCGCTGCTGGACCAGACCACCGACAAGCGCGAGCGCAAGGCCATGCTTGCCCAGAAGGTCGAGGACATGATCAACACGGTCGTGCGCCAGATCGCTTTCTACGAGTTCGAGCGCAAGGTGCATGCCGAGCGCAAAAACGGCGAGTTGACATCGGACAGGCTCGGCCAGTTCTGGCTGGAGGTGCAGGCGGAAAGCCTCGGGCCGGCGATCAAGCTGCGCGAGGGTTACGAGGTCTTCTGGAGCTATATTCCACACTTCATCCATTCGCCTTTCTACGTCTACGCCTATGCGTTCGGCGACTGCCTGGTGAATTCGCTCTATGCGGTCTATCAGAATGCAGAGCGTGGCTTTCAGGACAAATATTTTGCCATGCTGCGCGCCGGCGGCACCAAGCATCATTCCGAGCTCCTGGCTCCCTTCGGTCTTGATGCCACCGATCCTGCTTTCTGGCAGATCGGCCTTGGCGTGATCGGCGGGCTGATCGACGAGCTCGAAGCTTTGGACAATTGACGCACAGCGCTGAACAGCCAGGTTCGACAGAACAGATTAGCCGCAATGCATATTGAAGGCCATTCTATTCTTTCCCTAAATATCTGTTCTTAAATAACTCTCCATGGAATTTTTCCGTTAGCTTTCCGGAAGCTGTATGATAGCGTCCCGCCTCAAGCTCAGTCGGGCGCGGCCAAATCTTCGGCCGGTCACGGCGCTTCGACGATTGCGACAGCGCCGTTGGCCATGGCAGGAAAGCCGGTCGCCGACAGCGCGATTTAAGCCGGCTGTTCCACGAGCAGCGGAGCCACCATTGAATGGTCCTTGTGCCAAGGTCCCAGGCCACGGCAGATGGGATCGGACTGGAGAGAGACAATGGGCACTTTTTTCTACATGCTCCTGGCGTTCCTGGTAGGTGTGTTGGCTGGCTGGTTCATCTGGGGACGCCCGCGTGGCGATCTCGACAGCCTGCGCGGTGACATGGACCGCACCCGCAGCGAGCGCGACAGGCTGCGCGCCGACGCCGACCGCCTGACCCGTGAGCTGGAAGTATGCCGCGGCGCCCGCGCCGACCTGGAGCGGCAGTTGGGCGAGGCGCAAGGCACCAAGGCCGGTGCGACAAAGGCAGCAATCCCGGCACCGCCGGCATTGATGGCGACATCCGCGCCGGCCAACACGACGCCCGCCAACACGACGCCCGCTAAGACGACGCCGGCCAAGACCGGGCCGGCAAAGACCACGTCCAAGAAACCGGCGGCCGGGAAGGCGGCAGCCGCGCCGAAGGCCAGTGCATCGAAAGCGAGTCCGTCGCAGGCAAGTGCGCCAAAACCTCCCGCATCGAAAACCAGTGCTGCACCAAAGAGCGCTGCGCCAGCGGCAAAGAAAGCCGCGACAACAAAGGCGGCGGTGGGCAAAGCCAGCAATCTGCGCCGCCTGATCGGCATCGGTCCGGCCAACGAGCGATTGCTCCACGGGCTCGGAGTGACGACCTACGCGCAAATCGCCGCCTGGACGGCCGCCGACGTCAAGCGGATCGAGGAGACGTTGAACTTCGACGGCCGCATCGAGCGTGAGCGCTGGATCGAGCAGGCGAAACTGCTTGCCGCCGGCGATGAGGAGGAATTCGCGCGCCGCTTCCCGAACGCGGGGATCGGGAGCAACACCTGAATTGCCTGCCGGCATCGAGCACATAAGGGACCGGCGACGCCCGCGAGGTGCCGCCGGTTTGCTTTTGCACTAGCTGCGTTTGCGTCTTGAGACGCCGGTCTCTCGATTGCGCGCGATCGAGCCGCCATATAGAGCGATAGCTGGCGTCATCGATCGCAGCATCCGAGTCCCATGCCCCTGCCCTCTGCAATTTTTCGAAATGACGAGCGCGCTCATCAGCTCGTCTTCGACCAGCCGGCCGACATCATCGTGGCGCATGAGGCAGAGGATTTCCTGCCGGCGCTGGACATTGCGCAGGCCGCGCATGACGCCGGCAAATGGCTGGCCGGCTATTTCTCCTACGAGGCCGGCTACCTGCTCGAGCCGAAGCTCGTTCCGCTGCTGCCGGGAGGACGCCGCGCCCCGCTTGTCTGCCTGGGGATCTTCGACGCGCCTGTCGAACAGCCGGTCGTGCCCGGCGACGCGCCGTCGACCAACGGCCCGATCTTCAATGCGAGGGCCGCCTGGACTTCGGAAGACTATGCAAAACGCTTTGCGCGGCTCCACAATCACATTCGCAAAGGTGATTGCTATCAGGGCAATTTGACCTTTCCGGTTCATGCGCACTGGTCGGGCGATCCGCTGGCCGCCTTCGATGCGCTGACGGAGCGCCAGCCGGTGAAATACGGCGCGCTGATCGCACTCGGCGATCCGGTCGTCTTGTCGCGTTCGCCGGAACTGTTCTTCGAGATCGACGCCGCAGGCATGATCGAGACGCATCCGATGAAGGGCACCGCCCCGCGCGGCGCGACCAAGGCGGAGGACAAGCGGCTGAAGGCGTTCTTGCTCAATGACGAGAAGAACCAGGCTGAGAACCGGATGATCGTCGATCTCCTGCGCAACGACATTTCGCTGATCAGCGAAGTCGGCACGCTGGAGGTGCCGGAGCTTTTTCGCATCGAGAGCTACCCGACCGTCCACCAGATGGTGAGCCGCGTGCGGGCCAAGCTGTTGCCCGACCTCACCATCCGCCGGATATTCGCTGCGCTGTTTCCATGCGGATCGATCACCGGCGCCCCGAAAATCCGCGCCATGGAAATCCTGCACGATCTGGAAGCCACGCCGCGCGACGTCTATTGCGGCGCCATCGGCTGGATCGCGCCCGGCGGCACGATGCGCTTTTCGGTGGCGATCCGCACCATATCGCTCTTTTCCAGCGGCGAGGCCGTCTACAATGTCGGCGGCGGCGTCGTCTTCGATTCGACGGCCGAGGAGGAGTATCAGGAGTGCCTGCTGAAAGCGCGCTACGCGACGGGAACACCGCCGATTTCGAGCTGATCGAAACCATGCGCTGGCAGCCGGGCCAGGGCTTCCTCCGTTTCGACCGCCATTTGGCACGCCTTTATGGCTCGGCGGCAGAACTGGGTTTTGCCTGCGATCCGCAGAAGGTCGGCGAGATGCTCAAGAACGCCGTCGACCGGCCGGACATAGTCTTGCGTACACGCCTGGTCCTGTCGCGCAGCGGCAAGGTGACGGTCTCGGCGCTGCCTTATGAGCCGCACGCAGCCGACAAGGTCTGGAGGCTGCAACTGGCGCGGGTGCGGCTTGATTCAAGCGACACGCTGCTGCGCCACAAGACGAGCCGCCGGGACATCTATCAGCGGGCGCGCGCCGAATATCTGATCAGCCGGGCCGACGAGGTTCTCTTGGCCAACGAGCGCGGCGAACTCTGTGAGGGCACGATCACCAATCTGTTTGCCGATTTCGGCGACGGCGCGCTGGCAACACCGCGGCTCGATTGCGGCTTGCTGCCTGGTGTGTTGCGCGGCGAATTGCTGGACGAAGGCCGCGCCCGCGAAGCAATCTACAGCCTGGATGATCTGAAGTCGGCCAAAGCGCTGTTCGTCGGCAATTCACTGCGCGAACTGATCCCGGCACGGCTTGGCTGAAATTCACCCATTGCTGTGTCTCAACCATGGTTTCCCTTGCGAGTTGGAGAAGATGCGTCCGGGCCCGAGAAGGAATGGGCCGGACGCGCGGCAGCCGCTTGGGAGGAGCGACTATTCGCCTTCGTGGGTCTGACCGGAGCCGCCGACGGAAACGATGTTGAAGGGCTTGCCTTCGACGGCAATGTCGCCGGTTTTCTCGAACGACGTCGCGTCAACGACATGCAGCACGCCTTGCAGGGGATCAGTGACCACGATCTTGTCGCCGGCGACCGCGACACGCGGCCTCGGATCGCTCCAGTGACCGTCCATCGAATAGGGGTCGGTCAGCTTGAGCGAGTTTGCGATCTCCCCCTTCACCACGTCGAGTTGGTGAAGCTGGCCGTCCTCGGTGAAGACGTAGGCGAATTTTGCACGAACGGGGTCGATCGCGAAATGCACGCGGCGCGTCGGAAGGTTGATCAGCCGGAATGCGTCGCTGTCGATCGTCGGATCGATCAGCACCACCTTGTCGGCGCCGTAGTTGCCGAGGAAATATTGCAGGCCTCGGCCGCCGATCAGCGTCGTCGTTTTGCCATCCGGCAGGCTGTCGGCATAGGGCAGATGACGGATCGCCGGGCTGCCGTCGCCATGGCTGACGACAAGCAGGCCGGTCGCGCAGGCGAAAGCCAGGATATTGCCGGAAGACGCCTCGCCGTGGAGGTCTGGGCAGGCGTGGATGCCGCCGATCGGCGCGCCGGCCTTGTCAGCGACCCTGATGCCGACCGGGAGTTCGTCCGGCTTCTCCCGGTTCGGCTCCGAAAGCAGGACATGGGAGCCATAGGCGACTGCGACGCCATGCTGCGGCGCGTCGGTCTTCACTTCCCTGAAATCCGGCTTGCCTTCCAGGACCGACTTCTCGGAGATGATGCGCGCGACACCCTCGCCGTCGAAAAAAACGGCGAAGTCTCCGTCATGCTCGACGAAATGCGACGGCTTCTTGCCTGTGATCTCGACGCCGGCAAGTTTTGGCGCTTCGACGTCGATGTCGCCGTGCTCGCCGTGGTCTCGAAGGAAATGCCGCTCGCGATCCCGGCAACGACGCCGGCCGAGCCCTGCACGGCAAACACGGTCCTGCCGCTTTCGCTGCGATGGAGGGACGCCGGCCCTTTGATCTCAAGCGTGTCGAGCTTTTCGCCATCGATCGCATCGACTACGGTCACCTTCGGGTCCGCGTGATCCGAGATGAAGAGGCGCCATGCGGTCACCTCCTCGGCATGGGCAGCACTTGTTGATAGGGACACAAGCAGCGCGATAGCCGTGGCTGACGCCCAATTTATCGTCACAGTATTCTCCTTAATGTTATTACATACTCTTGGTGATCGATGAAGAGGCGGATTGCACCGCCTTTCCATCACAGGGCTGGCGGTCAGCTTCCGAGGATCGCGCCTTTGATCGTCGTGATGTTGTGCCGCATCATCTCGAGATAGGTCGCAGCCGGACCGTTCTTATCCGACAGGGCGTCGGAGTAGAGCTCACCGCCGACTTTCAGGCCCGTCTCGCTGGCGATCTGCTCGATCAGGCGCGGATTGGTGACGTTCTCCACGAAGATTGCCGAAGCCTTGTCTTGCCTGATCTGTTTGATCAGGGCCGCGACGTCGGAGGCTGACGCCTCGGATTCGGTGGAGACGCCCTCCGGTGCCAGGAATTTTATGCCGTATTCGTGTTCGAAATAGCCATAGGCGTCGTGGGAGGTGATGATCGTGCGCTTGTCCTCGGGGATCTCAGCTACGGCAGCTTTGATCTCCGCTTCCAGTGCCTCGAGCTGCTGGCCGTATGATTCGGCATTGGCCCGATAAGTGTCGCAGCCAGCTGCATCGGCGGCACAGAAGGCGTCGGCGATGTTCTTCACATAGAGTTCGGCATTGTGCACGGACTGCCATGCATGGGGATCGGACTCGCCGTGATGATGGTGCCCTTCCTCATGGCCCTCATCCGCCGCGGCGTGTTTTTCCCCGCCCTCGGCGGCTTGATCCTGATCGTGGTGACCTTCTTCCTCGGTCTTGCGCAACACCTCGGCGCCTTTGGTCAATTCCACGATCGGCGCCTTCGTCGCGCTCGCCTCGACGAGACGCTGGAGGAAGCCCTCGAACTGGAGGCCGTTGACCAGCACCACGTCGGCCGAACCGACAGTTGCCGCGTCGGCCGGCTTTGGTTCGTAGACATGGGCGTCACCATTCGGGCCGACCAGCGTGACGATGTCGACACGATCGCCGCCGACATTCTTGGCGAAATCGGCGATGATCGAGAAACTGGCGACAACCCTGAGGTTCTCGGCAGCGGCCAGCGACGGAGCGATTGGCATCGATGTTATAGCGCCTATCACGGCGGCGAGTTTTAGCGTCCTGGACATTCGATCGACTCCTTTGTTCAAGCGGTTCGGGGGGAGATGCGCCGGACGCGTCGCGAGCAGCCGCGCGTCCCGGCAGAGATTAGAAGGCAATGTGGATCGTGCCCGCCGACAAATGATCGCCGGGCCGTACGATCCCATCGAGGCGCGCTGTTGCGGCCCAGCGGCGGGTCTTGAAGCGTCAGGTCTTGAAAGATCACGCAAGCAGCCATTCGATCCATCACCGCGGGAGCCATCGAAGTCAGCCCCGCTCTTGACGAGCCGTTATGTTATGTTATCACGCTCGTCAATCCAAAATGTTATACTATAACTGACGCCCGCCATTGTGCTCAAAACTGCCTGGAATACGAGGGAACAGCGGATGCCTGGACGCAACCAGCAGCTGGTACTCGACGCGCTGACGCGCTCCGAGAGGCCGATGGGGGCCTTTGAACTGCTTGGACTTCTTCGCCAGGAAGGGCTCCGCTCACCGCTACAGATCTATCGCGCTCTGGATCGGCTCGTCGAGCAGGGCCTGGTTCACCGGATCGAGAGCCTGAGCGCGTTTGCGCTCTGCGTCCACAGCGAATGCGGCACCCATGGGCGCGCCGCCTTTGCAATCTGCGCGAATTGCGGACGGGCAAGTGAGGTTCATGACCCGGCATTGGAGCGGGTGCTGCGCCTGATTGCCCGACGGCAGCGCTTCCAAACCAACTCGGCCACGGTGGAGCTTTCGGGTCTATGCGAGGCTTGCGCGCATTGAACAGGCGGTGGCCTTCCGTCTACGGGGCGATCCAATCCGCAACATCCGGAGACGACCATGCCTCTTGAAGCCTCCCAGAAAATGGCCGTCACGGTTCTTACCGGTTACCTCGGCGCCGGCAAGACGACGCTGCTCAACCGCATCCTGTCCGAACAGCACGGCAAGCGTTACGCCGTGATCGTCAACGAGTTCGGCGAGATTGGCATCGACAACGACTTCATCGTCGATACCGACGAAGAAGTCTTCGAGATGAACAACGGCTGCATCTGCTGCACGGTGCGCGGCGACCTGATCCGGATCATTGAGAGCTTGATGCGGCGCAGAGACCGTTTCGACGCCATCCTGATCGAGACGACCGGCCGTGCCGATCCCGCCCCCGTCGCCCAGACCTTCTTCGTCGACGACGATGTCAGGCAGAAGACGAAACTCGATTCGATCATCACCGTCGCCGATGCCAAGCATCTCCTCGGCGAGTTGGATCATGCCCACGAGGCGCAGGAGCAACTCGCCTTCGCCGATATCGTCATACTGAACAAGACCGATCTGGTGGCGCCGGCCGAACTCAAGGCAGTGGAGGCGCGCATTCGCAGGATCAACCCGACGGCTGCGATCAAGCATTCCATACGTTGCAACGTTCCACTCGACGAGGTTCTGGATCGCGGCGCGTTCGATCTGAACCGTGTCCTCGAAGTCGAACCGGACTTTGTCGACGCGGGCAACGACCATGTGCATGACGATCACGTCACCAGCTTCTCTCTCGTCACGGAAGCTTCGATCGATCCGCGCAAGTTCTTGCCGTGGATCCAGATGATCACACAGAAATTCGGCATCGACATGCTGCGCATGAAAGGCATCCTGGCGTTCGAGGGCGATGAACACCGCTTTGTCGTTCAGGCCGTCCACATGCTGCTCGAAGGCGATCACCAGCGCCCCTGGAAAGCGGGGGAGAAGCGCGTCAGCCGCCTGGTATTTATCGGCCGCAACCTGCCCAAAGGCCTGATTGAAGACGGCTTCCTTAAATGCCGCGCCGAAATGGACTCTCAGGTGGCGCTGAATGCATAGGTTCGGCAAGGCCGACGGCAGCGCGCCTTTATCGCATTTGTCTGGCCGAGCGCTTTCGTCTTCGGGACGGGATTGTATATGAACCGTCTCGCGAACCCACTCGCCCCCCGCGGGTTTGCCGTTCCGGAGAAGACCAGCCAGATCAAGCTCTGGGTTCGCAAGGCTTGCGGGCTCGATGACGATATCGTCGTGTTCGTCACGGAGCTGGCATGCCGCAAAGATGGCTGTCCCGACATCGAAACGGTGATCGGCATAGTGCGTCCCGGCGAGAAAATCGAGACGATCCAGCTTCGCAAGGCAATCGCCGATGTGACCTCGCACGATCTGCCGCGAGGGTGAATGGATCGGGATATGCGCAGGGTGTTCGGCCTCTCGACCGAAGCTGCGGCGCTTACCGAGTGTCACCGGGCTGTGGCCCGGATCCGGAACCATCGACGAGCCAATGCTCGCCGCATCTTCGGCCGCGCAACTGCTGGCGCTCGACTTTGCCAACGGCGACTACAAGGGAATGACGGCCGGCCGTCAGCGGCTGGTCGTCTCCTTAACCACATGACGAATGCGGCGTAGCTCGCGGCTTTTCGCTGGTTTATGACAATGATCTGTGGTTGTAGCGCGTGGCGGTCGGGCAAAAAAATGCTTCGCTTTGCGTCTGTTTGCCCGGCTTTTCAGCCTATCTGAGGGAGTAATCGATAAAATGGCGAATGAAAACTGGCCCGTTTACGGTGAGATCACCGGCCCTGTCGTGATGATCGGCTTCGGCTCGATCGGACGGGGAACGCTGCCGCTGATCGAGCGCCATTTCAAGTTCGACAAGTCGCGCATGACGGTCATCGACCCACGCGATACCGACCGCAAGCTGCTCGACGAGCGCGACATCACCTTCATGCAGGATGCGGTGACCAGCAAGAACTACAAGAAGCTTTTGACGCCGCTGCTGACCAAAGGCGGTGGCCAGGGCTTTTGCGTCAACCTGTCGGTCGACACCGGCTCGGTGGATTTGATGCGGCTCTGTCGCAAGCTGGGTGTGCTTTACATCGACACCGTCGTCGAGCCATGGCTCGGCTTCTATTTCGACACCAAGGCCGACACTGGCAGCCGCACCAATTATGCGCTGCGCGAATCCATGATCGAAGAAAAGCGCGCGCACCCCGGCGGGGCGACCGCAATCTCCACCTGCGGCGCCAACCCAGGCATGGTCTCGTGGTTCGTCAAGCAGGCGCTGGTCAACCTCGCAACCGATCTTGGCCTCGAATTCTCCGAGCCCGCGCAGCACGATCGCGATGCTTGGGCCAGGCTGATGAAGAAGGCCGGCGTCAAGGGTATCCACATCGCCGAGCGCGACACACAGCGCACCAAGAAGCCGAAGCCGATGAACGTGTTCTGGAATACCTGGTCGGTCGAAGGCTTCATCTCGGAAGGGCTTCAACCGGCCGAGCTCGGCTGGGGCACGCATGAGACGTGGATGCCGAAGAACGGCAAGAAGCACAAGCATGGCTCGAAGGCCGCAATCTATCTGGAGCAGCCGGGCGCCAACACGCGTGTGCGCAGCTGGTGCCCGACGCCAGGCCCGCAATATGGCTTCCTGGTGACGCACAACGAGTCGATCTCGATCGCCGACTTCTTCACCCTGCGCGGCAAGAAGGGCAAGGTCCAATATCGCCCGACCTGCCACTACGCCTACCATCCCTGCAACGACGCCGTGCTGTCGCTGCATGAGATGTTCGGCGCCGCCGGCACCGCACAACCGGTGCATCACGTGCTCGATGAAAACGAACTGGTCGACGGTGTCGACGAACTCGGCGTGCTGCTCTACGGCCACGACAAGAACGCCTATTGGTACGGCTCGCAGCTGTCGTTGGCGGAGGCGCGCAAGCTGGCGCCTTATCAGAACGCCACGGGCATGCAGGTCACGTCGGCAGTGCTGGCGGGCATGGTCTGGGCGCTGGAAAATCCCGAGGCCGGCATCGTCGAGGCGGACGAGATGGACTACAGGCGCTGCCTGGAAGTGCAGTCGCCCTATCTCGGGCCGATCAAGGGCTACTACACCGACTGGACGCCGCTCGACAACCGCCCTGGGCTGTTCCCGGAAGACGTCGACAAAAACGACCCATGGCAATTCCGCAACATCCTCGTTCGATAGTTCAGCATCCCCGTTCGATAGCAATGTCTCACTGCCTTGCAATCGTCTGGAAATCGGGCGATTGAAGGAAGGCGGCCTGGAGCGACGTGCATCCATTTGGACGCACAAAGTACGCTCTAGCGGTTCGAGTGTACGCATCGTGCTTTCCGAAAAATCGCATCGATTTTCGGGCCAATGCGAGAGGAGAGGATCTTGATGATGACGATTGCGCGCAAATTGCTTTCGGCCGGCGTTGTCGCGGCCGCTGCCGCCTTGGCGGCGTGCACCACCGCCGGCCCGGGCGGGCCGCCATCGGCCACGCGGAGTCCGGTCGAAGGCTCATGGATCGACGCGCAGGGCACAGGCCTGTCGACCTTCGCCGGCGGCAGCTTCAAGACCGTCGCCACCGACACCGGCCAGAAGCTTGCCGACGGCAGTTACGCCATGACCGGCGGCACCTCGGTCCAAATCCAGGGCACTTCGCTGATCCGCCAGACGCCGATCAGCTTCAACTGCTTGTTGATCTCCACCTCGCAGCTTAACTGCACCAGCGTGAGCGGGCAGAACTTTGTGCTGACGCGACGCACCTGAGCCCATACTGAACTGCTTTTGCAAAGGACGGCGGGTTGAGGCCGCCGTCTTTTTGTGCCGGCAAAGCTGGGCCCGATTCCGCTTGCATCGGCTAAAACGCGATGTGAACATGGGCGAAAAGCCGGCTGTTATGTGCCAGTCGAGCGAGGGCGTTAAACACGTCATCCGGGAGACGAAGATGAAGAAGATCGCCGCCATTGCCGCCCTGTCGGCGTCTACGCTTGGCCTGTCGACCGGCATGTCCTTTGCCGACTACACGCTGAACATCCTGCACATCAACGACTGGCACAGCCGCATCGAAAGCAACAACAAATATGAATCGACCTGCTCGGCCGAAGAGGAGACCAAGGGCGAGTGCACCGGCGGCGCGGCGCGGCTGATCACGGCGATCGCCCAGCAGCGGAAGAAGCTGGAAGGCCAGAACGTGCTGCTGCTCAGCGCCGGCGATAATTTCCAGGGTTCGCTGTTCTATACGACCTACAAGGGCAAGACCGAAGGCGAATTCCTCAACCAGATGAAATTCGACGCCTTGGCGGTCGGCAATCACGAGTTCGACGACGGCGAGGCGGCGCTGGCGCCGTTCCTGGATATGATCAAGTTTCCGGTGCTCGGCGCCAATGTGAAGGCCAACGCGCAATCCAAGCTCGGTGACCGCGTGAAACCGTCTGTTGTGATCGAGGTCGGCGGCCAGAAGATCGGCGTCGTCGGCGCGGTCACCAACGACACGCCGGAGCTCGCTTCGCCAGGCCCTAACGTCACGATCGAGGACGACGTCAAGTTGATCACGTCAGAGGTCGAGAGGTTGAAGGGAGAAGGCGTCAACAAGATCATCGCGGTCACCCATATTGGTTACAAGCGCGAGCGTGACGTCATCGCCAAGATCCCGAGTGTCGACGTGGTGGTTGGCGGCCACAGCCATTCGCTGCTGTCCAACACGGACCCCAAGGCTGAAGGCCCCTACCCGACGATGGTCGACAATCCGGACGGCTACAAGGTGCCGGTCGTCCAGGCGGCGTCCTATTCGAAATATCTCGGCGAGTTCAAGGTCGTGTTCGACGACAACGGTGTCGTCAAGCAGGCCAGCGGCGACCCGATCTACCTCGACAAATCGATCACGCCAGACCCCGCCGTGCTTGCCCGCATCAAGGAGCTCGGCGCGCCGATCGAGGCGTTGAAGAACCAGGAGGTCGCCGAAACCACCAAGGCGATCGACGGCAGCCGTGAGAACTGCCGCACCCGCGAGTGCGAGATGGGCAATCTCGTCTCCGATGCCGTCCTCGACCGCGTCAAGGACCAGGGCGTCGAGATCGTCATCACGAATGGCGGCGGTCTGCGCGCTTCGATCGACCAGGGCACCGTCACCATGGGCGAGGTGCTGAACGTGCTGCCGTTCCAGAACACAGTGGCGACCTTCCAGATTTCCGGCAAGGATCTGGTTGCCGGGCTGGAGAACGGTCTCAGCCAGATCGAGGACGGCGCCGGCCGCTTCCCCCAGGTTGCCGGCCTGAAGTATTCATTCGACATATCGGCCACCGCGAATGCCGGGCGCGTCAAGTCGGTCGAGGTCATGCAAGGCGGCGGGTGGACGCCGATCAATCCGGACAAGGATTACCTGGTCGCCACCAACAACTATGTGCGCCAGGGTGGCGACGGCTACAAGGTGTTCGCCGACAAGGCCAAGAACGCCTACGATTACGGTCCGGGCCTCGAACAGGTGGTCGCCGATTATCTCGGCGCGCATCGGCCCTATACGCCGAAGCTCGAGGGCCGCATCACCGAAATCACGGCCGCCGCCGCGGCGGAACCGGCCCAGCAGCCGGCTCAGGAATCGGCGAAGCCGGCCGAGGCTCCCGCTCCGGCCGAGCCCGCAAAACCGGCAGAAACGGCTCCAGCCGCGACTGCGGAGCCGGCGATGCCCGAACCGCCGGCCGGTTCGGACGATATTGCCACGACACCGCCAGCCGTGCCGACGGAACCCGCCCCGGCAGCGCCGGCACCAGCGGAGGCTGCGCCTGCCGAGCCGGCAAAGCCGGCCGAAAGCAGCCATGTGATCGTTGCCGGCGACACCTATTGGGATTTGGCGGAAAAGGCCTATGGCGATGGCGCCAGGTGGAAAACGATCTCCGACGCCAACCAGGACTACGAGCCGCGCCGCCTTCCCGTCGGCGCAACCTTGACCATCCCGGCCGCAAACTGAATTCTTCTGTCATTGTTGGAAAACCCGTCCGGCAAACCGGGCGGGTTTTTCTGCTTTCGCCTCCCAAGCTTAGATAAGGTGCGGCCAGACGCTGCATTGAAAACCGGCGCGGCATCGCTAGTTTCACGCGGTGTCCGGAGATCCTTTATGACGCCTTCCAACCCTGCCGATCCCAAGGCCGCGACGGTCCTCGACCGGCTGCCGGCAAGACAGCCGCCGGTCGGGGCGGGCAGGATCGGCGTCATGCTGGTTAATCTCGGCACTCCCGACGGCACGGAATTCAAGCCGATGTGGCGCTATCTCAGAGAGTTCCTGTCCGATCCGCGCGTCATCGAACTCAACAAGGCGATCTGGTACCCGATCCTCTACGGGCTGGTTCTCACCACACGGCCGAAGAAGTCGGGCGCCAACTATGCCAGGATCTGGAACCGGCAGCGTGACGAGTCGCCGCTGCGCACCTACACCCGCGCTCAGAGCGAAAAGCTGACCGAGGCGCTGCGCGACCTGCCCGGCGTCAGCGTCGACTGGGCAATGCGTTACGGCAATCCTTCGACCGAGAGCGTCGCCAACGGGCTGGTCGCGCAGGGCTGCGACCGCATTCTGACATTTCCGCTTTACCCGCAATATTCCGCGACCACGACCGCCACCGCCAACGACCAGTTGTTTCGCGCGCTGATGAAGATGCGCCGCGCCCCGGCGATCCGCAGCGTGCCGCCCTACTATGCCGAACCGATCTATATCGAAGCGCTCGCCCGTTCGATCGAGCGCCATCTGGCGAGCCTCGATTTCGAGCCGGAAATGGTCATCGCCTCCTACCACGGCATTCCAAAACCCTATTCCGACATGGGCGATCCCTATCAGGCCCATTGCCTGGAGACGACCCGGCTGCTGCGGGAAAAGCTCGGCTGGAATGAGAAGAAGCTGATCACCACGTTCCAGTCGCGCTTCGGCGCGCAGGAGTGGCTGCAGCCCTACACCGACAAGACGGTCGAAAAACTGCCCGGAGAAGGCGTGAGATCGATCGCCATCGTCAATCCGGGCTTTTCTGTCGACTGCATCGAGACGCTGGACGAGATCGGCAGGGAGGCGGCCGAGACCTTCCATCATGCCGGCGGCGAAAAGTTCGCGCATATTCCCTGCCTCAACGACAGTGCCGAGGGCATGGCGGTGATCGAGGCGATGGTGCGGCGCGAACTGTCGGGTTGGGTGTGAAGCCGATACAGTCGAGCGCCGGCAACCGGCTTTCTATGCACCGGTTATCCACTATCACCTGATTGTAACGTCCCTGAAACACACTTAAGTGTTTGGTGAAGTCGGTCGCGTTGAAACATTTCCGTGGCCGGCATCCGAGGGAGAGCCAAATGGATTTCAGTGGTTTCGATATCGCGCTTCTTGTTCTTGTCGCTCTTGTCGTGCTCGTGCTTTTCAAAGGCATCCGGACAATCCCGCAAGGCTACAATTACACCGTCGAACGCTTTGGCCGTTATACCAGGACATTGAGCCCCGGCCTCAACCTCATCGTGCCGTTCGTTGACCGCATCGGCTCCAAATTGAACATGATGGAGCAGGTGCTCGACGTCCCGACGCAGGAGATCATCACCCGCGACAACGCCACCGTCGCCGTCGACGGCGTCGCCTTCTACCAGGTGCTCAACGCGGCGCAGGCCGCCTACCAGGTCGCCGGTCTGGAGAACGCCATCCTCAACCTGACGATGACCAACATCCGTACCGTGATGGGGTCGATGGACCTCGACGAGCTTTTGTCGAACCGCGACGCCATCAACGAACGCCTGCTGCGAGTCGTCGATGAGGCGGCACATCCCTGGGGCATCAAGATCACCCGCGTCGAGATCAAGGACATCAATCCACCGGCCAATCTCGTCGAATCGATGGGTCGCCAGATGATGGCCGAGCGCAACAAGCGCGCGCAGATCCTCGACGCCGAAGGCCTCAAGCAGTCGCAGATCCTGGAAGCCGAGGGCCGCAAGGAAGCCGCCTTCCGCGACGCCGAGGCGCGCGAACGCTCGGCCGAGGCCGAGGCCCGCGCCACGCAAGTGGTGTCGGAAGCGATCACCAAGGGCGACGTGCAGGCGCTCAACTACTTCGTTGCGCTGAAATACACCGAAGCACTGACCAGGATCGGCTCCGCCACAAACAGCAAGGTCGTGCTGATGCCTATGGAAGCTTCGTCATTGATCGGCACGCTTGGCGGCATCGGCGCGATCGCCAAGGAAGTTTTCGGCGCAGAGGGCACTGCCGGCACCACGCGGCAGGCTGCACGCCCGCCCGTGGTTCGTCCCAGCGAGACCTGAGGCCATGTTCGAACGCATCATTTCCGAACTCGGCCCCTGGGTTTGGATGGTTCTCGGCTTCGTCCTCCTGGTGATGGAGGTCATCGCACCGGGCATATTCATGTTGTGGATCGGCATCGCCGCTCTGCTGACCGGCGTGGTGTCCCTGCTCATCTGGGACGCGGACTTCTGGACCTGGCAGATCCAGGTTCTCGCCTTCCTGGCGATGTCGCTGGTTTCAACCTATGTCGGCAAGAGACTGGTGGGTGGGCGCGATGATGGCACCGATCAGCCACTGCTCAACCGCCGCGGCGCACAGATGATCGGCAGGATGGCCACCTTGGACGAGCCGATCAGGGACGGCCGCGGCCGCATAAAGCTGGGCGACACGCTATGGCGCATCTCCGGCCCCGACCTGCCGGCCGGCACGCAGGTGCGCGTGACGGGCGCGGCCGACGCCGATCTGGAACTGACGGTCGAGGCGGTCCTGGACTGATCCGACCATCTCGGCGGGCGACTTTTCAAACAGGCCTGAGGTGTGTCAGAGACTGTTTCGAAATTCGCTCTGGCGAGCTCAGGCAGCGCCGATGCGCAGCAGATCGTGCAGATGGACAAGTCCGACCGGCCGTCTGCCTTCGACAACCATCAGGCTGGAGATGGTCGAACTGTTGATCGTCTGCAGCGCGGTCGCCACCAGCGTATCCGGTCCGGCCGTCTTCGGCTCCTTGGTCATGACCTGATCGACGCTCATCGCCAGAAGATTGCTGCCGATGTGGCGCCTGATGTCGCCGTCGGTAATGATGCCGATCAGCGCACCATCCGCAGCGGTTATCGCCACACAGCCAAACCCCTTGCGCGACAATTCGAGGATCGCTTCTTGCATTCCAGTGCCGGAAGGCACCAGCGGCAGCCTGTCGCCGGCATGCATGATCTCGCGGATCTGCGTCAGATTGGCGCCAAGTTGCCCACCGGGATGGAAGGTGCGGAAATGATCCGGCGTGAAGCCGCGCGCTTCGAGCAGCGCGATGGCCAGTGCATCGCCGATCACCAGTTGCAGCAGCGTCGATGTCGTCGGCGCTAGGCCGTGCGGGCACGCTTCCGACGCACGCGGCAGCAAAAGCACCACATCGGCCGCCCGCGCCAACGCCGATCGCTCTCCGGCAGTGACTGCGATCAGCGGAATCGAGAAGCGCCTGGAATAGGCGATGATGCCCTTGAGCTCGCGGCTCTCGCCCGACCACGATATGGCGATGATGGCGTCGTCCCTGGCGATCATGCCGAGGTCGCCATGATTGGCTTCGGCAGAATGGACGAAGAAGGCCGGCGTGCCGGTCGAGGCGAGCGTCGCCGCGATCTTTGAGCCGATATGGCCGCTCTTGCCGACGCCGGTGACGATGACTCGGCCGGCGATATGCGACACCATATCGACGGCGCGCGCGAACGGTTCGGTCAACCCGTTCTCGAGCGCGGCCGCCAGCGCCGCGACACCGGCCTGCTCGGTCGCTACCGTTCTAAGCGCCGAGGCGATCGAAGCCTGCCCATCGAGCCGCTTCTTGTCTGGGGATCCCGCATGCATGGCTGATGCGATTAGCGCTTTGCTGCGCGCCTGTCCAACGGAATTGCCATCCGTCAGCCGTCAAGTGGGCTTTGATCGACCGCCACCTCAACCCAACGTTAACCATCCCCGTTTACGGTTCGGTAAGTATGGCGCGCGTGCGCCGCGCAAGCAGTGGTAGCGATGTCCGGGGCCCCGCCTGAAAAGAAAAGAAGACGAAACGGCAAGGCGGTCTGCGCCTTGCTGCTGGCGACCAGCGTCTTCGCCTTGCTGCGGCCTGCGCAGCCCTATGCCCAGGTAACCGAGCTGCGCGGCGAGGTTTCGGAATCGGCGATTCTGGACGACCAGCAGCGCAAAACCAGGCAATTGAGCATCGCCCAGGATCAGACGGCGCAGGCCGGTGCAACCATCCAGAGCACTGCGCCGACGCCCACCTATCAGCCGGCCAGCCCGGGCGCCGTGCAGGACGACGACGCGGCACCCGCGACCGGCAGCATTTTTGATCCGCCGGAAGCAACCGACGATCCGTTTGCGGACGCCCCCGTTCCCGTCCCGTCGCGCCGGCCATCGAGCGCAACCCAGGGCGCAGCCGATCAGGACGAAGCCGCCGAGACACAGGCCGCCACCGCGGCGACGGCCCCGACGGATGACGAGGACACCGCCGAGACGGACCCAATCAATTCCCGTGCCGTGACCATCGATTCCGCCGACAGGCAGCAACTCGATCCGGGCGCCGAGCGCGCCGAAGCCATCGAAGGCCGGGACAGGAGGGCCGAGGACGACCCGTTCGCCGCCACCGGCATCAAACTCGGCTCCTTCGTGATCAGGCCGACGCTCGAGCAAGGCCTGAAGGCCTCATCGAATGCCGATTCAAGCGCCGAAGGCAAGCCGGCCCTGCTGTCGGAAACGACGCTGCGCTTCAACGCCATCTCCGACTGGCGGGAGAATTCGGCTATGGTCGACGGCTACGGCACCTTTCTCAAGACCCTATCGGGCGACGAGGTTGAGGAGGCGCGCGGCCGTGTCGAAAGCACGCTCAATGTCGACTTCGACAACGATCTGCGCGCCATCGCCAAGCTCGGTTACGAGGCGGCACCGGAATCGGCTTCCTCGCCGGTCGTCATCGAAGGCACCGCCGAGCAGCCGGTGCGCCAGACCATTGATGGCAGCCTGGCGGTCGAGAAGGATGCCGGCAAGATGCGCTTCGCCCTGACCGGCGCAGTCGAACACGACATCTACGGCGACGCCAGGCTTTCGACGGGCGGAACGCTGTCGCAGAAAGACCGCGATTCGACGCTCTATACCGCCACCTTGCGCACCGGCTATGAGATTTCGCCCTCCATCACCCCTTTCACCGAGGTCGAAATCGGCCGCCGGGTCTATGATTTGCGGGTCGACAGCAATGGTTTCGAACGATCCTCGACGCGGCTTGGGGTTCGGGCCGGCGCCGAGCTCGACCTCGGCGAGAAGCTTGCCGGCGAGTTCTCGGCCGGCTGGCTGCGCGAGGCGATCGACGATGACCGCCTGCCGGCAATTTCGGGCGCCACGGTGAACGCCGACCTCAGATGGTCGCCGCAACGCGGCACCACGATCGGCCTCACCGGGCAGACGATCGTCGAGGGCACGACAACCGCCGACGAAAGCGGCACCATCCTTTACTCCGGCCGCCTCACCGCCGAGCGGGAAATCCGTGCCAACCTGATCGGCAACGCAGCTCTCGGCGTAGACTGGCGCGACTACATCGGGTCGGACGGCCAGGATCTGACGCTGAGCGCCGAGGCCGGACTGACATGGTGGCTGAACCGATATGCCGGACTGACCACTCGCGCCAGAACTGAAAAACAGACCAGCAACATCGAGGGCCGCGACTACACCGCCCACAGCATCTTTGTCGGAGTGACGCTGCAGCCGTAAACCAAGCCGCCGCGCACCCTCGGTTCAGGCCCGAGGGCATGCTTTTGCGCGCATGCATTAGCCCGGGGGTTAGAACGCCGCGCCCCGCTGCTCTGACGGTTTCATCTCGTCGAGAAGCTTGCTGATAACGCCCGCCATGCGTCCGTTCATGTCGCTGCGCCACAGCGCGAAGGCGACGTTGGCCTCGACAAAGCCTTCCGGCGATCCGCAATCGAAGGTGCGCCCTCGGTAGTGGCAGCCATAGAAGGGCTGCTGCTTCTCCAGCTTCAGCATCGCATCGGTGAGTTGTATCTCGTTGCCGGCGCCCTTCTCCTGGCCTTCGAGTATCCCAAATATCTCCGGCTGCAGGATGTAGCGCCCGTTGATGTATAGGTTGGAGGGTGCCGTGCCGGTCTTCGGCTTTTCCACCATGCCGGTAATGCGGAAGCCGTGATGCGTATCCTCGCCGCGGCCGACGATGCCGTATTTATGGGCCTCGGCAGGGTCGCATTCCTGAACCGCGACGATGTTGTTGCCGGTCTCGGCATAAAGCTCGACCATCTCCTTCATGCAGCTTTTTTCGGACTGCATGATCATATCGGGCAAAAGCAGCGCGAAGGGCTCGTCGCCGACCAGCTCGCGGGCACACCAGACGGCATGGCCAAGGCCAAGCGGCACCTGCTGGCGGGTGAAGCTGGTCTGCCCTGGCGAAGGTTGCAGCCGCTGCAGGCGGGCGAGCTCATCGTCCTTGCCGCGTTGGGCAAGCGTGTCATAGAGTTCGAACTGAACGTCGAAATGGTCCTCGATGACCGCCTTGTTGCGTCCGGTCACGAAGATGAAATGCTCGATGCCGGCTTCGCGTGCCTCGTCGACCACATACTGGATTACAGGCCTGTCGACGACGGTCAGCATTTCCTTGGGTATGGCCTTGGTGGCCGGGAGAAAACGCGTGCCGAGGCCAGCGACCGGGAAAACTGCCTTGCGAACTCTCTTCATGCTGTCAAATATCCGCTTCTAAGGTTATTCGGCAATCCCGCTTCAAGACATTTTCGTGCCGGAATCTGGGATTATGGAACGGCTGGTCAGAAAAAATCTGTAGTCCGTAAAGCACCAACCCGCCTTTTCGTTCCCAACGGCACCTATGGTAAACTAAATGCTAACCGGGTTCGGCGATGAATGATCTTCCTGTGATGAAGAAGGAGGAAAAGATGTCCGTTCGCGACGCCGCAAAGCGCTTCACCAGCATCGTTGCGGCCGCCAGTCTGTCGCTTGCCTTGCTGATGCCCACCGGATCGGCTTTTGCCGACGCCGGTTTCCGGCAATGGGTGGCGAGCTTCCGCGCCACCGCGGTGCGGAGCGGCGTTTCCGGCGCCGTTTACGACCGCGCATTCGAGGGCATCAGCGATGCCGACCCGGTCGTGCTGGAAAAAGCGCGTTATCAACCCGAATTCACCGCGCCCGCCTGGGACTATTTCGACAACCGCGTCCATGACCAGTCGGTCGCTGTTGGCAAGCAGATGGCCAGGAAGTGGAAGCCGTGGCTGGACAGGATCGAGGCAAGATACGGCGTCGACCGTCACATCCTGCTGGCGATCTGGTCGATGGAATCGAACTACGGCGAAATCCTCAAGCGCGACGATGTCATGCGCAATGTCGTGCGTTCACTGGCCACGCTTGGCTATGCCGATTCGAGACGATCGAAATTCGCCCGCACGCAGTTGATCGCGGCGCTGAAGATCCTGCAAAGGGGCGACATCGATAAAAGCCACCTCAGTGGCTCATGGGCCGGCGCCATGGGCCATACCCAGTTCATTCCCACCAGCTACCAGGCCTATGCGGTCGACATGGACGGCGACGGCAAGCGCGACATCTGGAATTCGATTCCCGATGCATTGGCAACGGCCGCCAATCTGCTCAGGAAGAACGGCTGGCAGGCCGGCAAGACCTGGGGCTATGAAGTCAGCCTTCCCGACGGAAAGAAGTTCCCGGCCGGATCGAAGTCGTTGTCGCAATGGCAAGCGCTGGGTGTCACGCGTGCCAACGGCAAGCCGTTCAAGAGTGGGGAGAAGGCCACGCTGAAGGTGCCAGGCGGCCGTGGCGGCCCGGCTTTCCTGATGGTCAAGAATTTTTCGGTCATCAAGCGTTACAACAATGCCGACAAATATGCGGTTGCCGTTGGCCTTCTTGCCGACGAAATCGCCGGTTATGGTGGGCTTGTGCAGGACTGGAAGCGGCCTTTCACGAAGCTCTCCTTCGAGGAGAGGCAGGAGCTTCAGCAACGGCTTTCCCAGTACGGCTACTATGACGGCAAGTTCGACGGCAAGATCGGCGAGGGATCGAAAGCCGCCATCATGGCCTTTCAGGCGAAGGCTGGCTTGACCCAGGACGGACATCCGAGCATGGAAGTGCTCAAATGGCTCAGGCAGAACTAGCTTCGCATAGGGCAGACCCGGAGCATCGGACCGAAACCGGTTTTGAGGAAATGCGATGCTCAACTTAAGGTAGAGCGGCGGCACGGTTGTATCAGAGTCCGGCGCTCTTTAGGGATGGAGACGGTAATTGGTTTCGGCTGCGCGTATCCGTGTGATCCTTCGTCGCGTGCCGATCCTGATTCTGGCTATTGCCGTCCTGGCCGTCGGCACTGCCGCCGTCTTTCACACGCCGGCCGTGGCGCAGGAAGAACAAAGGCGTGGCTGGTCGCTGCGCGACCTGTTGTTTCTGCGCCGAAGCGAGCGGGCGGAACCGCCGCGACTGATTGAGCCGCGACGGATTCAGAGGATCGGGCCACGCAAGCCAAAAGTCAGAAAGTCGCGTGCCGCGCCGCGACGGCCGGCTGAGCCGGCAGCCCCCATTGTCGAGAAGGCGCCGGATGCCCGCACCGTTCTGGTGATCGGCGATTTCATGGCGACCGGCCTCGCCGAGGGTCTCGACACCGCCTTTGCCGAAAACAATAAGGTCAGGATCGTCGTTCGCAGCAATGGTTCGTCCGGTTTCGTGCGTGACGATTTTTACAACTGGCCTGAACAGATCAAGTCGCTGATCGAGACCGAAAAGCCCGCGGCCGTGATCGTCATGCTGGGTTCCAATGATCGGCAGCAGATGCGCGTGAACGGTGAACGCGAACAGCCACGGTCCGAAGAGTGGACCAAGGAATACGAACGCCGTACCGAAGCGTTCGGCAGGGCCATCGCATCGGTCAAGGTGCCGTATCTGTGGGTCGGCATGCCGGCCTTCAAGGCGCCGAAGATGACCTCCGACATGCTGGCTTTCAACGACATCTACCGCTCGACGGCCGAGAGCCATGGCGGCGAATTCGTCGACATCTGGGACGGTTTCGTCGACGAGGAAGGCGCCTTTGTCACCAGCGGGCCTGATATCAACGGCCAGCCGGTGCGCCTGCGCACCGACGACGGCATCCGTGTGTCGAAAGCCGGCAAACGCAAGCTCGCCTTCTATGCCGAAAAACCCTTGCTGAAGATCCTTGGAATGACCTCGCCTCCGGGCACACTGGCAGCTTATGCGCCAGCCGGCGCTCCGGTCGGGGCGCCGACACCGACACCCATGCCCGTCGATCGCACTGTGCCGATGCTGCTCAGCGATCCGGCACTCGACGGCGGTTCGGAACTTCTCGGCGCCGCAGCGCCGGCAAAGGCGGACGGGCCTGGCGAAAAACTCTTCGTCGAGGGCAAGGTATCAGCTGCTTCGCCCGGACGCGCGGACGATTTTTCCTGGCCGCCAAGGAAGCAGCCTGCGGCGGCGGCCGTGCCCGAAACGACCACGGCGATCACTCCGTAAGTAAACTGCTCCGGGCACCGGCCTACGCCGGCGGTAGCTTTAACTGCCACGACCGCTCACAAGTGCTTCGGCCGGCGAAGGCCGGAAGCGCAGAAAAGCCTCAAACGGTCTCAGCGCGGCAGCACGCTCGATCCCATCAGCGCCTCGTCGATCGAACGCGCTGCCTGACGGCCCTCGCGGATCGCCCAGACGACCAGCGATTGACCGCGGCGCACATCGCCCGCCGCATAGAGCTTTTCGACGCTGGTCTTGTAGTCGCGATCATTGGCCTCGACGTTGTTCGAGCGGCGGCTGTCGATGGCGATCTTCATCTGGCCAGCCAGCTCCGACACCGGCCCGACGGCGGCCGGCCCGGCAAAGCCGATAGCGATGAAGGCGAGATCCGCGCGGATGACGAATTCAGTGCCGGCGATCGGCTTGCGCTTTTCATCGACCTCGCAGCATTTGACGCCGGTCAACGCGCCGTCCTCGCCGATGAATTCGAGCGTCGCCACCTGGAACTCGCGCTCGGCACCTTCCGCCTGCGAGGACGAGGTGCGCATCTTCGTCGCCCAGTAGGGCCAGACCGAAAGCTTGTCTTCCTTTTCCGGCGGCTGCGGCCGGATGTCGAGCTGGGTGACGCGAACGGCGCCCTGGCGGAAGGCGGTGCCGACGCAGTCGGACGCGGTGTCGCCGCCGCCGACGACGACGACATGCTGGCCGCCGGCGACGATCGGCGGCGACGGCCACGCCACCGACTGGATCGGCTCACCGCCGATGCGCTTGTTCTGCTGCACCAGGTAAGGCATCGCGTCATGCACGCCGTCGAGATCGTCGCCGGGAATGTTGGCCGGGCGCGGCGTTTCCGAACCGCCGCAATAGAGCACCGCATCATACTCGGCGAGCAGCTCCGCCACCGGCTTGTCGACACCGACATTGATCCCGCAATGGAAGCTCACGCCCTCGCCTTGCATCTGCTCGATGCGCCGGTCGATGTAGTGCTTCTCGATCTTGAAGTCGGGGATGCCGTAGCGCATCAGCCCGCCCGGCCGGCTCTCGCGCTCGTAGACGTGAACGTCGTGGCCGGCGCGGCCAAGCTGCTGGGCGGCCGCCATGCCGGCCGGCCCCGAGCCAATGATTGCGACGCGCCTGCCGGTCTTCCTTTCCGGCGGATAGGGCCGGATATGACCGGTTTCATAGGCCTTGTCGGCGATCGCCTGCTCGATCGTCTTGATGGCGACCGGAATGTCCTCGAGGTTCAGCGTGCAGGCTTCCTCGCAAGGTGCCGGACAGATGCGGCCGGTGAATTCCGGGAAATTATTGGTCGAATGCAGGTTGCGGATCGCATTGTCCCAGTCGCCATTGTAGACGAGGTCGTTCCAGTCCGGGATCTGGTTGTGGACCGGGCAGCCGGTCGGCCCGTGACAGTACGGAATGCCGCAATCCATGCAGCGCGCGGCCTGTTTCTCGACCTCCTTGTCCGACATCGGCAGCGTGAACTCGCGAAAATGCCGGATGCGGTCGGAAGCCGGCTGGTACTTGTGCACCTGCCGGTCGATCTCGAGAAACCCTGTTACCTTGCCCATAGTCCAGTCCCTGCTGTCCAGATGGCGCGCTCGACGACGCACCCGTTAACCTCATAAGGCAGCCATGGCAACCTTCAGTCCGAGGCCAGGATTGTTGATGAAGGCGTCGCCCGGGAAGCTTGGCTTCCCGGCAACTCCCAAAGCCTATTCCGCCGCAACGCCCATGCGCATGCGTTCCATTTCGATCAGCGCACGGCGGTATTCGACCGGCATGATCTTCCGGAATTTCGGCCGGAAAGTCGCCCAGTTGTCGAGGATCTCGCGGCCACGCACCGAACCCGTGTAATGGACGTGGTTCGAGATCAGCTGATAGAGCCGCTCCTCGTCATGGCTGGTCATGTCGCCGGACACGTCGACGCGGCCTTTGTGGTCGAGATCGCCGCCATGATGGAGCAGTTTCTCCATCAGGTCGTCTTCTTCGGGAACGGGTTCCAGTTCGACCATCGCCATGTTGCAGCGCTCGGCGAAATCACCCACCTCGTCGAGCACATAGGCGACGCCGCCCGACATGCCGGCGGCAAAGTTGCGGCCGGTCTGCCCGATGACGACGACAATGCCGCCGGTCATGTACTCGCAGCCATGGTCGCCAACACCTTCGACGACGGCGGCGACGCCCGAATTGCGAACCGCAAAACGCTCGCCGGCGACGCCGCAGAAATAGGCCTCGCCCTCGGTCGCGCCGTAAAGCACCGTGTTGCCGACGATGATCGAATCCGCGGCGACGATCTTCGTGTTCTCAGGCGGGCGGATGACGATGCGTCCGCCCGACAGGCCCTTGCCGACGTAGTCATTGGCCGCACCGACCAGCTCGAACGAAACCCCACGCGCCAGGAAGGCGCCGAAGGACTGGCCGGCGGTGCCGGTGAGCTTCACCGAGATCGTGTCCTCGCGCAGGCCCTTGTGCTTGAAGCGCTTTGCCACTTCGCCCGACAGCATGGCGCCGGTCGAACGGTCGACATTGCGGATCGGCAGCTCGATGCTGACCGGCTGCCTGGCGTCCAGCGCCGGCTTGGCCAACTCGATCAGCTTGCGGTCGAGCACGTCGTCGATCGGATGCTTCTGCCGCTCGGTCCAGTGCACCGCCTCATGCGGGGCATCCGGCTTGAAGAACATCTTGCTGAAGTCGAGCCCGCGCGCCTTCCAGTGCTGGATCAGCGCCCGCTTCTCCAGGAGGTCGGTGTCGCCGATGATCTGGTCGAGATGGGTGTAGCCCATCTCGGCGAGCAGCGCCCGCACCTCTTCCGCCACATAGAAGAAGAAGTTGATGACATGTTCCGGCGTGCCCTTGAAGCGCTTGCGCAACACCGGATCCTGCGTCGCGACGCCGACCGGGCAGGTGTTGAGATGGCACTTGCGCATCATGATGCAGCCGGCCGCGATCAGCGGCGCGGTCGAGAAGCCGAATTCGTCGGCGCCAAGCAGCGCGCCGATGACGACGTCGCGGCCAGTGCGCAGTCCGCCATCGACCTGCAGCGCGACGCGCGACCTGAGGCCATTGAGCACCAGCGTCTGGTGCGTCTCGGCAAGGCCCATCTCCCACGGGCTGCCGGCGTGCTTGAGCGAGGTCAGCGGCGATGCGCCGGTGCCGCCGTCATAGCCGGAAATGGTGATGTGGTCGGCGCGCGCCTTGGCGACGCCGGCCGCAACCGTGCCGACACCGACTTCCGAGACCAGCTTGACCGAGACATCAGCCGCCGGGTTGACGTTCTTGAGGTCGTAGATGAGCTGCGCCAGATCCTCGATCGAGTAGATGTCGTGATGCGGCGGCGGCGAGATCAGGCCGACGCCGGGCGTCGAATGCCTGACCTTGGCAATGGTGGCATCGACCTTGTGACCGGGCAGCTGACCGCCCTCGCCGGGCTTCGCGCCTTGCGCGACCTTGATCTGCATCACATCGGAGTTCACCAGATACTCCGCCGTCACGCCGAAACGCCCGGAAGCGACCTGCTTGATCGCCGAACGCTCGGGGTTCTTGCCGCCGTCCGGCAGCGGCAGGTAACGGTCGGCCTCTTCGCCGCCCTCGCCGGTGTTAGACTTGCCGCCGATCGTGTTCATGGCGCGCGCCAGCGTGGTGTGCGCTTCCCTGGAGATCGAGCCGAAGGACATCGCCCCGGTCGAGAACCGCTTGACGATATCGGCAGCCGACATGACCTCGTCGAGCGCGACCTTCTTGCGTCCGGTTTCTTCGGCCAGCCTGATCTTGAACAGGCCGCGAATGCTCTGCGCCCGCGCCGTCTCGCTGTCGATCTGAGCGGAATAGTCCTTGAACGTCTGCCACGATCCCTGGCGCACGGCGTGCTGCAGGGTGGCCACCGCATCGGGCGACCAGATATGCGCTTCGCCGCGCATGCGGAACATGTATTCGCCGCCGACCTCGAGGCTGTTGCGCAGCACCGGGTCGTTGCCGAAGCCGTCGGCGTGGCGGCTGACCGTTTCGGCCGCGATCTCTTCCAGCCCGACGCCTTCGATCAGCGTCGCGGTGCCGGTGAAATATTTTTGCACGAAATCGGTCTTCAGCCCGATGGCGTCGAAGATCTGCGCGCCGCAATAGGACTGGTAGGTCGAGATGCCCATCTTCGACATCACCTTGAGAATGCCCTTGCCGATCGACTTGATGTAGCGGGAGACGACCTCATTGGCGTCGACTTCGGCCGGCAGCTCGCCGCGCTTGTGCATGTCAAGCAGCGTGTCGAAGGCGAGATAGGGATTGATCGCCTCGGCGCCATAGCCCGCAAGGCAGCAGAAATGATGCACCTCGCGCGGTTCGCCGGACTCGACCACCAGCCCCACCGATGTGCGCAATCCCTTGCGGATCAAATGATGGTGGACTGCCGCCGTCGCCAGCAATGCCGGGATGGCGATGCGGTCCGGCCCGAGCTGACGGTCGGACAGAATGATGATGTTGTAGCCGCCGGCGACCGCCGCCTCGGCGCGCTCGCACAGCCGGTCTATGGCGCCCTGCATGCCGGCCGCGCCTTCGTTCGAAGCATAGGTGATGTCGATCGTCTTGGTGTCGAAACGGTCCTCGGTATGACCGATGGAGCGGATCTTCTCAAGATCGCCATTGGTCAGGATCGGCTGGCGCACTTCGAGCCGCTTGCGACGCGAATTGCCGACGAGGTCGAAGATGTTAGGCCTCGGCCCGATGAACGACACCAGGCTCATCACCAGTTCCTCGCGGATCGGGTCGATCGGCGGGTTGGTGACCTGGGCGAAGTTCTGCTTGAAATAGGTGTAGAGCAGCTTCGATCTGTCCGACATCGCTGAAATCGGCGTGTCGGTGCCCATCGAGCCGACCGCTTCCTGGCCGGTGGTCGCCATCGGCGACATCAACAGCTTGGTGTCTTCCTGGGTAAAGCCGAACGCCTGCTGGCGATCGAGCAGGCTGACGTCCCTGCGCAGCGCCCGCGGCTCGACCGGCTTCAGGTCTTCGAGGATGAGCTGGGTGTTGGCGAGCCAGCTCTTGTAGGGATGCCTGGTCGCGATCTCCGACTTGATCTCCTCGTCGGAAACGATGCGGCCCTTCTCCAGGTCGATCAGCAGCATGCGGCCGGGCTGCAGCCGCCACTTCTTGACGATCCTCTCCTCCGGCACCGGCAGCACGCCGGCTTCCGAGGCCATGATGACGCGATCGTCGTCGGTGACGATATAGCGCGCCGGGCGCAGCCCGTTGCGGTCGAGCGTGGCGCCGATCTGGCGGCCGTCGGTGAAGGCCACCGCCGCCGGCCCGTCCCACGGCTCCATCAGGGCGGCGTGGTATTCATAAAAGGCCTTGCGATCTTGATCCATCAGCTTGTTGCCGGCCCAGGCCTCAGGGATCAGCATCATCATTGCGTGAGCGAGCGAGTAGCCGCCCTGCGTCAGGAATTCGAGCGCATTGTCGAAACAGGCGGTGTCCGACTGCCCCTCATAGGAGATCGGCCACAGCTTGGAGATGTCGTTGCCGAACAGTTCGGAATCGACCGAGGCCTGCCGCGCCGCCATCCAGTTGACGTTGCCGCGCAGCGTGTTGATCTCGCCATTGTGGGCGACCATGCGATAGGGATGCGCCAGCTTCCACGACGGGAAGGTGTTGGTCGAGAAACGCTGGTGGACGAGGATCAGCGCCGTCTCGAAACGCGGATCGGTCAGATCCTTGTAATAGGCGCCGACCTGATAGGCCAGGAACATGCCCTTGTAGACGATGGTCCGCGATGACATCGATACGACGTAGAAGCCATTGTCGACGCCCTTGGTCTCTTCGTGGATACGACCGGAAATGACCTTGCGCAGGATGTAGAGCCGCCGTTCGTAATCGTCGTCGCTCTCGATCTCGGCGCCACGACCCAAAAACACCTGCCGCTGGACCGGTTCTGAAGCAGCGATATCAGGCGCCTTTGACAGCGATGAATTGTCGACCGGCACGTCGCGAAAGCCGAGCAGCGGCTGGCCTTCGAGCTGCGCGACCTCGGCGATGATGCCTTCGATATGCGCCTGAAGCTCAGGATCGCGCGGCATGAACACATGGCCGACGGCGTAATGGCCGGGCTTTGGCAGTTCGACGCCCTGGCTGGCCATCTCCTCGCGGAAGAAGCGGTCGGGAAGCTGCACCAGCACGCCCGCGCCGTCGCCCATCAGCGGGTCGGCGCCGACGGCGCCGCGATGCGTCAGATTTTCGAGCACCGCCAGGCCGTCCGTGACGATTTGATGCGACTTCACGCCCTTCATATTGACGATGAAGCCGACGCCGCAGGCATCGTGCTCGTTGCGCGGATCGTAAAGGCCGTGGGCGGCGAACCCGGTAGGGGTCCGCCCGATCCTGGTCAGGCCAGTGGCGATGGACGGATTTTTGACGGCTGGCGCTTTCGTCTGCGCGGCCGGGCCGTTCGTCGCAGATGGCGTCACTTCCGTCATCGTCCTGTCCTCCATGCCAGCCCTTCGGGCGCTGGTTTCCGTTGGGAAGCGCATGAGCTTCCCTCTCATCCTTGCGGCACGTCTTGCGAAATCCTTGCCGAACCAGGCGGCCTGGTTCGCATCCGGCAATCGTAGAGGCCAGAGCCGGGCTGTCTACCTGTCGCTCGCGGCAACGGCCGGAGAGCCCAATGATACGCCAATCCAGCCGGTTTTGTGCGACAAAATAAGACAGTACTACTGTCCTAAATTTTTATGACAGAAATTGCGGATGCGCACAAGACCGATTCACAACAATCATGGGCATCTAGAGACAGAAAATTACGCGCGACCCGGCCAAAACGCAACCTTCAGTCGTCCGCGTTAATGCATGTCGCGCAAAAGTGTGCAGCGGTTTTGCGATAACGACATGCATGAAAACAAAAACCTAAAGCGCGTCGCATGAGGCCGGCCGAACGCGACGCGCTTTGGGTCCCCGGCCTCTCGCTGGCTTTACCGCTTTTCCGGCGCTTGGCACTTGCGAGCGCCATGCGAAAGCGGCCAAGGTCGCCTCGATTTTCCCAGCACAGGCAAACGCATGAATTTCGCTTCCGACAATTGGGCAGGCGCCCATCCCAGCATCGCCGCGGGCCTGTCGGCCCATGCCGGCGGCTTTTCCACCGCCTATGGCGACGGCGCCCTCGACGAGGCCGCATACCAGCGCTTCAACGAAATCTTCGAGCGCGAGGTCGCGGTGTTTTTCGTGGCCACCGGCACCGCCGCCAATTCCCTATCGCTGACCGCCTACAACAAATCGGGCGGCATTTCCTTCTGCCATCGAGAGTCGCATGTCATCGAGGATGAATGCGGCGCCCCGGAATACTTTACCGGCGGCTCACGGCTCCATGCCGTCGACGGCGCGCTGGGCAAGATCGATCCGAATAAGCTGGACAGGGCGGTCGGCCGGTTCGCGGCTGAAATCGTCCATTCCGGGCGCCCGATGGCGGTGTCGATCACCCAGTCGACCGAGGTCGGCACCATCTACACACTGAACGAAATTGCCAGGATTTCGGCGATCGCCAAGCATCACAAACTGCCGCTGCACATGGATGGTGCCCGCTTCGCCAATGCGCTGGTCGCGCTCGAGACAACACCGGCGCAGATGACCTGGAAGGGCGGCGTCGACATCCTCTCTTTCGGCGCCACCAAGAACGGCTGCTGGTGCGCCGAGGCTATCGTGCTGTTCGACCTCGACCGCGCCAGGGAACTGGCCTTCCTGCGCAAGCGCGCGGCGCAATTGTTCTCGAAATCGCGCTTCATCGCAGCGCAGTTCGAAGCCTATTTCAAGGACGACCTGTGGCTCGACACGGCGCGGCATGCCAACGCCATGGCAGCACGCCTCGCAGCACTGATCGAGGATTCCGCGTCGGCGCGTCTGGCCTGGCTGCCGCAAGCAAACGAAGTGTTCGCGGTGATGAAAAAGGCCAAGGCGGAACGGGTGTTTTTGGCCGGTGCCGCCTTCTACGACTGGCACAAGCCGCACGACTTTGATGGCCATATCGGCGAGGACGAAGCGCTCTATCGTTTCGTCACCAGCTTTGCGACCACGGCCGAAGAGGTCGACCGCTTTGGCGAGCTAATTGCTGGATAGCGGCACCTATCCATAAAAAAGGGCGGCGCCAGGCGCCGCCCTCGTCTGTTAGGTCGTCTTTGTGACGCAGCTTACGCGGCGGTCTTGGCCTCGATCTGCTTGGCCTTCGCCGAAGACGCGGAGATCGCGATCTTGCGCGGCTTCAGCTCCTCGGGAATATTGCGCTTGAGGTCGACGAAGAGCAGGCCGTTCTTCAGCGAGGCGCCGACGACGTCAACATGGTCGGCAAGCTGGAAGCGGCGCTCAAAGGCCCGGCTGGCGATACCGCGATAGAGCAGTTCGGAGCCTTCGCCATTGCCCTCCTTGCGCTCACCCTTGACTGTCAGAACGTTGCGGTGAGCCTCGATCGAGAGCTCATCGTCCGAGAAGCCGGCGACCGCCATCGAGATGCGATAGGAATCCTCACCGGTGCGCTCGATGTTGTAGGGCGGATAGGTCTGTGCACCTTCGGGCTGCGCAAGCGAATCGAGCATGGTGAATAGCCGGTCGAAACCGACGGTCGAACGATAAAGCGGGGAAAAATCAACGTGACGCATAGTGTGTTCTCCTGTTGAGCAACAAACGTGTGGCCGGTGCGAAACCCGTGACGGCGTTCCGGATGGGCCAGCGGCCCCGACATTGGCGGCCGCAACAACAGACATTTGGGGAGCACGAGAAGGCATTTCAAGATTCTGCCGCCTCGGTGAACGGCAGATGAACCGCGACTTCGGCGGACGTTCAGCTAAGTCGCGCTAGACTGCTTCCAGGATCAAGGAACAGGCGGCGGTTACGGCGTCGCGCGTCCTCTCGGACATGCAAAAGGAAGCTGTAACACTTTGATTGCGCATGATTCACGGCGAAATCGGCTGCGGTTTTCGCGGTTATGCGCGAAATGCCGCAACGGGGCCGACCGGGTGTAACGTCCCTTCCTCCCGGATCGACGGGGGGCCGGAAGCATGCCGCAAGCTGCTTTCGGCCTCACTCGCCGGCTGGCTCGTTCAGCCTTTCCAACGCGTCCGGAATTCCTTTGCTTTTGCTGCCCTTTGCTTTTGCTGCATGGGGCGTCTATGCCTACCACAGCTTGCGCCATGCAGGCAGCGACACATAAAACGCAGCGCCGAATGACGGACCTCCTCGACAAAATTCCCCTCTTCCGCGAAATTCCGGGCAATCCGCTGCCGGAAAATGCGGCCGGTGGTTTCTTCACCACGCGCGACGGCAAGAAGATCCGTTATGGCCTCTTTGCCGCCGTTGCCCGCCCGATGAAGGGCACCGTGGTCCTCTTGACCGGCCGCAACGAGTGCATCGAAAAATATTTCGAGACCATCCGCAACCTCGCCGACCGCGGCTTTGGCGTCGCCACCTTTGACTGGCGCGGCCAGGGCGGTTCCGACCGGCTGATCAGCGATCGCGAGCGCGGCTATGTCCGCAGTTTCTTCGACTACACCGGCGACCTGGAACAGTTCTTCGAGGAGATCGTGCTGCCCGACTGCCGGGGGCCGTATTACATATTGGCCCATTCGGCCGGGGCGGTGATCACGCTGCTTGCCGGGCCGTCGATGGTGAACCGCGTACGGCGCATGGTGCTGATCGCGCCCTTCCTGGCGGTGCCCGACCTGCCGGTCTCGACAGCCACCGTTCGCCGCCTCTGCTCGCTGTTCTGTCTGCTGGGCCTTGGCAAGCTTTACGCCGCCTGGGGTCCGCGGCCCAGAAAAACCATACCCTTTGCCGTCAACAAGGTGACATCGGATCCCGAGCGGTATCGGCGCAACACGCTGCTCTACGAAACCTACCCGCAGCTGGCGCTCGGCGGCCCGACGATCCGCTGGCTGAAAGCGGCGGCGCAGGCCTCCGAGGTCATCAGCGATCCCGACTTCATGGCCAGGATCCGGGTTCCCTTGCTGGTGGTCGCCGCCGGCGCCGACCAGGTCGTCTCGACTAAAGCGGTGGAAACCTACACCAGACGCCTGCGTCTCGGTTCACTGCTGGTGATCGATGGTGCACGCCATGAAATATTGCAGGAAGCCGACTTCTATCGCGAGCAGTTCTTTGCCGCCTTTGATGCCTTCATTCCGGGAAGCGACGACAACTCCTGATTGAGTGCCGTGCTCCTCCGGACGCGCAAAAGACCGCTCCAAATCATTGAAATCCATGACTTGGCTTGAAAGAATGACTTGGCTTGAAAAAATGCGTTCCAGGTCGATCGTCGGCCTACACTTGCCGGGCGAAATCCATGATCCAGTTGGTCTCCCAGGTCTTGCCGCCATCCGCTGAAAAAGCCTGCCCCAGCGCGCCGATTTTTCAGTGATCCGCGACCACAGGAAGCGAACCTGGATAGCGCGTCCGTCAAAAACGTCTTCACATAGGAACGTGCCGACGCCTGCTTCGAAGGCGCCGCGCATCGGAATATCGATGGTCGCCGGATTGCGGCCGTCGATCCACCAGATCGACCATTGTCTCGTCGCCGGATCGAAGGTCCGCAGCGTGGCGGCGCGATAGGCGCCGCCGGGCAATTCAATCACATTGTCATCGACATTGCCGAGCCCGCCAAGGATCGGGCGCACCTCGCATGTCCCGCCAAACACGTCCCAGTTCGTGTCGCCTTGCAGGCGCTCCTGCAACCTTCGATGGCTGACGTTCCAGCGTCCGAAGAAGAAATCGAAATCGGCCCGCCCATCTCCCAGGGCATTTTCTGCCGGCGCATTTTCTACTGGAGCATCTTCGGAACGGCTGGTTGTTAACTGCGTCGGCATGAGACTCCCTCCCGTGGCATTGTCTCCATAGCCGAGAGCTGCTGACACCCTGCCGTCAGGAGCATTGGGTTATCGTCGCCGTGGGCACCTCAGTGCGTAATGGCCAGCTGCCCAGCCGGTTCAGCCACGCAACGCCGCCATCGCGGCGGCATGAAGCTCCGGCGTTGCCGCAGCCAGGATGTCGCCGCCCCTTTCCGCCGGTCCGCCTTCGAAGGTGGTGACGACGCCGCCGGCCTTCTCGATGATCGGGATCAGCGCGACGATATCGTAGGGTTTCAAACCGGGGTCGGCGACGATGTCGACGCTTCCCGCCGCGACCATGGCGAAGGCATAGCAGTCGGTACCGTAGCGGGCGAGCTGGACCTGCCGCTCGAACAGGTCGTAACGCAGGCGCGCGTCTCCCTTGAACAGTGCTGGCGTGGTGGTGAACAGCGTCGCTTCGGCGAGGCTTGTCGTCTTGCGTGTGGTCAGCCGTCGCGGTCCGCCCGGGCCTTCATAATGGGCGCCGGACGCGTTGGCGTAGAAAAGCTCGCCGGTGAAGGGCTGCGACATCATGCCGGCAACGGCATCGCCGTCGACCGTCAGCCCGACCAACGTTCCCCACACCGGCAGGCCGGAAATGAAGGCGCGGGTGCCGTCGATCGGATCGATCACCCAGACATGCCTGCTGGAAATGTTCTCGCTGCCATGCTCCTCGCCAAGAATGCCGTGATCGGGATATTCCGCTGAAATAAGCGCCCGGATGACCCGCTCGGCCTCGCGGTCCGCCTCGGTGACCGGGTCGAAGCTGCCTTGCTCCTTGTTGGCGACTGCGCCCTGGCTGCGGAAGCGCGGCAAGGTTTCGGCTGCGGCGGCATCCGCAATGCGCCGCATGAAATCGATGCTGATGTCCAACTGATTCTCCCGCGTAATGCATGTCGCGCAAAAGTGTGCAGCGGTTTTGCGATAACGACATGCATAAAACAACAACCTAAAGCGCGTCGTCCGGTCAAACGCGAGGCGCTTTAGCGTGCTGGAACCAACGTCTGCCTGTGGATTTCCGCCAAAACAAGGGCGTGCGGGACTTTTGCGCATCGACGACTGTTGCTCGAATGCAACGCTGGCGCCCTCGAAACGCAGTTTCCACATCATAGTGAATTAAAAACGCCGCACGGCGGCTTGACATTTGTGCATCGCACAATAGATTTGTTCTCGGACAGGTTCTCCTGTCCATGCCCTCCTTGGGCGTTTCCTCCCTAGACTTCGACCGTGTCGTGCAAACGATGCGGTCTTTTTTTCGGCGCGGCACTCAGCCGATTGCGCGTCCCGACCCGCACGCCGACGCCTTTATCCGGCGCAAAACCTCATTTTCGATTTTCGGCATCATTCGGCGGCGAGCGGCAGATCGATAAAATTGTGGTCGGGCATCGCCATCAGGTCGGCCGAGAATTGCGCCAGATCGTCGGCGAGCGCATCGAAGCCGGCGGATTTCTGGAACGTCCGCTCGTTCATGTAAAGCCCGCGGTTGACCTCGATCTGCAGTGCATGGAGGTGGCGCACCGGGCGGCCATAATGCTCGGTGATAAAGCCTCCCGCATAAGGCTTGTTATGGGCGACGGTATAGCCCATGCCGATGAGCAGGCCGATCGCGGTCTCGGTCAACGCTGCCGCAGCGGAGATGCCGAAACGGTCGCCGACGATGAAGTCGGGCCTGACACCGCTGTCGCCGACCCTGATGCTCGCCGGCATCGAGTGGCAATCGATCAGCACGGCAAAGCCGAACCGCGCATGGGTCCTGGTCAAAAGCCGTTTCAGCGTCTCGTGATAAGGTTTGTAGACGGCCTCGATGCGCCCGACGGCTTCCGCCAGCGGCAAGCGGCCGGCATAGATTTCGAGCCCCTCTCCCACCAGCTTGGGCACGGTGCCAAGCCCGCCGGCGACGCGCGCCGAGCGGATGTTGCAGAACGACGGCACGGGTTCGGCGAACATGCGCGGATCGAGTTCCCACGGCTCCCGGTTGACATCGAGATAGGCGCGCGGGAAGTTTGCCGCCAGCATCGGCGCGCCGAGCGCGACGGCGCCGCCGAACAATTCGTCGACATAGCAATCTTCGGAGCGGCGGATGGCGTTTCGGTCCAGCCTTGCCATCGCCAGGAACCGGTCCGGATAGTGACGGCCGCTATGCGGTGAGTTGAAGAGGAAGGGGACGCGCTGTTCGGCGCCCGACCGGATTTCGAAGGGGGGAACGACCGAAAAATCCTCGGCTGCCGTTTTCAATTTGAACGAATCCGGAAACACCAATGCATCATGGTTGGAAAGGTGCCACCTCGCCGGCCGCATGTCCAGCGTTTCGGCGTCCGGACCGCTTTGTTAAGGCCGGTCGGGCCTTTATCGTTCACTTGATGTTTACCCTCGCCTCCTCATATACAGGATGGTTAACGGGCTGCCGCACGGCAGTCTCGGGCGGGTGATTCGGACGGGATAAGATGGCACGCATTCTGCTGGCGGAAGACGACGACGACATGCGCCGGTTCCTCGTCAAGGCGCTGGAGCGTGCCGGCTACCAGGTCAGCGATTTCGACAATGGCGCCAGCGCCTATGAGCGGCTGCGCGAAGAGCCTTTCTCGCTGCTCTTGACCGACATCGTCATGCCGGAGATGGACGGCATAGAACTCGCTAGACGCGCCACCGAGATCGATCCCGACCTCAAGGTCATGTTCATCACCGGCTTCGCCGCCGTTGCGCTCAATCCGGATTCCAAGGCGCCGAAAGACGCCAAGGTGCTGTCGAAGCCGTTCCATCTGCGCGACCTCGTCAACGAGGTCGAAAAGATGCTGCAGGCAGCCTGACGCGTTTTCCGCCGCCGGCTTCCGGAGCGCCTTCGACGGCGCGGCAAGGCGAAGCTTTCTTTCGCTTTTCCTGCTATTGACGCGCCGTGGCAAAAATGGTGTATGCGCGGCTTCGGATGGGCGTGTAGCTCAGCGGGAGAGCACTGCATTGACATTGCAGGGGTCACAGGTTCAATCCCTGTCACGCCCACCATTCGAAGCCCTTGAAAAAGCTTAACTTTGCGGCTCGTCCACTGCCACGCATTCGGTAAAGGGTTTCACCTCAGCAATCGCACAGCAAGCAGCCGAGCGGGATAACTAGGGCGCTGGAGGGATTTTTTTCGCGCCCCCGTTGCAACCAGAAGCGGCCAATAATATCTAGCAGGTGCAGCGTAACAAAAGCGGGATTACCGCTTCTAAAGGCAACGAGCGCGGTTGATTAGCCGCCCACGGGGAACTGCCCCCACCGCATACGCGGTTCGCCTGACTCACCCCAAATGAACCCGGGGATGGTCAGCGTGTCCGTGTGATTTCGCGCTGATCCTCCCCTTAACGGGACGGACGCTTATGCGCGAAAACCGCGAACAGCTTTTCCTCAATTTGTATCAGTTCTTGGAGTCTACCCCGGGCTTCTTCTCGCCCGGGTTCGACTTAATGGCCGCACTCTCGCCCGGCGAGCAACTGGACCGCTCTGCCTTCCGCGACTGCGATTTCCTCAACACCCGGGATGCCGCCGCGTTCTTGGGCGTTAAACCGAAGACTCTTCAAAACTGGCGCACTGGACGCAATGGCCCGCGCTACGTCCGTATTGGTGGCTCCGTCTCATACACAGTCGGCGACCTCCGCGCCTTTGTTGATGGCGGGCTTCGCACTAGCACGTCCGACCAAGGGGGTGCGAAGTGAAGTTCTCCAACATCATCCATGCCGCCGAGTTCGATATTCGGGACCGGCTGAAGGCCGTCCTCAAGAATGCCGCAGCAGCGGCAACGGAGGCCGGTCGCCGCCATAAGGGCAAGGATTCCACCGTCACTTTCTCCATCCGTGGGCTGGCATTGCGGCAGGCCAACGCCATCAAGGATGTTCGGGCCGCCGGTCTCAATGTCCGCCCCTACAAGTCTGCCATCCACGATGGCTTTGACAGCCTCTACCGAGGCCCTTCGAAGAGTGCCGCCTGCCTCTATGAGCGCTTCCGCTCCCGGCTGACGGTGCTGACGAAAGTCGCGCCCCTATTCGCCGACGGCGAGAACGTGCACTCGGTAGCCCTCGCGAAGATTCGCCATAGGGTGCCGGTCGGATCACTAGACCGGTTTCGGCCCTCGGCCGCACTGAACATGGTCACAACGATCCACCGGCAACTCCGGCTGCGCGGTGTTGAGGCCAAGATTTTCGGCGTCGTGGAGGTCTCATTGATCGAACTGGACGGAGAGCTGTTCTTCGAACCGCATGTCCACATGATCATTGCCGGTCCGACGTACGAAGAGCTCGTTGCTGTGATCCCTCGTCGTCCAAGCCATAACTCTCGAATTGAGACGGTCTACCATCTCAAGGGTCAGCTTCTTTATCTGACGAAGTTCCAACCCGAAACTCGCTCTGGGTATGAGGATAAGCGAGGCAACCAAGGCCGTCAGCGCAATGTGATGCAGGCATCCAAGCGCGCCGAATGGCTCGCTTGGTATGCGCAATACGGCATGGCCGAACTCATGATCCTCAAAGGCTTTCAGCCCGGTTTGATCAGGCGGTTCGTTGATGCCGATGTGCGCGCGCTGATTGAAGGACTCCTCGGTAGACGCTTACGGGGAGCTCGTTGATGGCCTCGAAGGCCATGTTGGAGCCGCGCTCCACATAACTGCAACTGGTAACCGGTGACGCTAAACGCCAATTTCGGCGAGGCGCACAAAAAGGTGGGAAGGGTGGGAAGGTGGGAAATCCGGAAAGAAAGATGCCAGTAGATCAGGAAAAGGCCGAAAATGAACTATTGGCAAACGGTCCACGCATTCTCGACAAGGTGCGTGACCAAGAAGGCCGCATCCACTACAGCTATGGAACCGACAACGCGGCGATGTGGTTTTCGGCCGCTGATCTTGTGAAGGACGAAAAGACCGTTTTCGCCGATCTGGTAGATTCCGGGTTTGCTTTCCACTCTCTGGGTGCGCGAAGGGCCTTTTTGGCGCAGTTGGACCAGCATTCGAGTGTTCGCGATGCCCTCGTGGCCAGCAGGCCGGGATGGCTGACTGACGAAATCTATGTATTTGGTGACGGCAACGTGGTTCGGGAGGATGGCCTCGATAGTGAAATCCTAATTACCTTCAAGCCTGACGTCCGGTTTACGCCGGTTGGCGAAATCAAGGAGTGGAAGGCAGGTGTCGAAAAGATCGTTCGCGGCGAGCCGCTGGCGACCTTTTTGCTGTCTTACGCTTTTGTCGGCCCTGTTTTGCGCTTTGCGCCATCCTATGTGCCCAACCCCTTCGTGGAGCTCGTGGGGCCGCCGGAATGCGGCAAAACCACATTCGCGATCCTGGCCGCAAGCGTCTACGCAGGAGACCCTAGCAGTCATGTAGGAGGTGGCGACACATACAACTTCACCGAGATGTCGTTTGACGACCTACGCGGGCTCTCCCGCGACTCCATGCTTCTCCTTGATGAGCAGAATGAAATGGACACATCGCTTAAGTCGTCCGGCAAAATGGCATTCAAACAGTCGTCGTCCTCGGGCCGACGCAGGTTCGGACAGAAACCGGAAAAGGGCGTCAACGTAGCTCTCATCTCTACAGCTAACGAGGCATCGAAGGACGCGATGCAAGGTGCAGCCGACGTAGTTGCCGCCGCAGGAAGCCGTACATGCACTGTCGCGTTTAAAGGGCCGATAATGACCCTATGCCCGGAGGGATTCTCTGAACCGCAGGAGGCGATGCATGAGCTTAGGAAGTTGTGCGATCAGCAGTACGGCAGGGCGGGACGCAAGTTCATTCGGGCCGTAGCAAAACACACGAAGGCTGGCGGGGCAAAAGTTCTTCGTGAAAGGATCGAGCTGCTCATGGACGAATTCCGCTCCCGAAATAGGAACAACGGCGGACCTGCTCGAGTCCTCAATACGTTTGCTCTGACCTACGCCGCCGGTCGATTAGCGCAGGAATGGGGGGCGCTGCCTGCTTTTGTTCACACCGTTTCGGAAGCCGTGCAAACCATCTTCGGTTTGGCCAGCCCGATAAGTGCAAATTCCCGGTCTAGGGATATCGATTGGGCGATTGAACAAATTCGGCCGGTCCTGGCGAAGTATGCCGACCGGATCAAAGATCTGAGCCTTGGCGTTCGCCCGAACCTGATCTGGGGTCCGCCCTTCGCATATCTGAAAAAGGACGACGAAGGGGAAATCTACTATGTGCCAACTGCAGCCCTTCAATATGAGTTGGGTCAAGACTGCAGCGCAGTCCTGCAGCTATTGAAGGCGAACGATCGGCTGCAGTTTGAAGGGGGGAAGAAGACGAAGCTATCAATCAAAGCGCCAAGCTTCGTCCCGATCAATGGCCAGAGAGTTTACTGCATAAAGATGCGGTAGGTTGGCAGGGAAGCTGGAGTTCCACGCCGCATTTTTGATGCGATCCGGGGTCAGGCAGCCAGGACGGTTGCCGACACTTACGGCGAAGTCACGCTGAAGACCATGGCAGGGGAAATTGCGAAATTGAGCACCTATTCGCTCGAAGCTCTCGAAGAGACCTCCCGTACGGCGTAGCTCCTTTTTGCCGATCTAGCGACCGCTACTGTGTTCGTCGACGCCTATTCAAATCTGATGAGCGGCATAATTTCCATTATCCGAAAGCTGCTCGTGTACACCGAAGATGTCGGCGGTTCGAGCCGTCATCGCCAACCGCCCTACCAAATTTTTTTATTGCTGGGCACTCCTTGCAGTCCAGGTGGACAACCATCACTATCTTCTTTTCTCCTATCTTCTATGTAGTCAGTCAGACGCGACTCACGGGGGGCGCATGGCCGACGAAATCTTGACGATCCGGGAGGTTGGGTGAGCTTCTCGAGGTCAATGAGAAGACCGCCTACATGATCGCCTGGCGGGCAAAATTCCGGGCTTCAAATTCGGCGGATCGTGGCGCTTTGAGCGGCATGAAATCGCAAGCTGGATAAAGCGCAAGGTAGAGGAGCAGCAAAGGGGGAAGCGGGGGAAGCATGACGAACGAAGCCGACACTTGCCGAAAATTCGTCGTGCCCAAGCTGCAATCTGCTGGTTGGGACAACGGTCGCCATTCCATCGCCGAACAGCGCACCATCACGGATGGCCGTGTCATTCCGGTCGGTAAGGGCTTTGTCCGGAAACCACCTAAGCGAGTGGATTATCTGCTGCGCTACACGCGGGACTTTCCGTTGGCCGTAGTAGAGGCAAAGGCCAGCTACAAATTCGCCACCGATGCTGTTCAGCAGGCCCGCGACTATGCAGAAATCCTCGGGCTCAAATACGCCTACGCCACCAACGGCAACGAGATTATCGAGATCGACTATTTCAAGGGGACGGAAACGCGCGTTGCCGATTTCCCCACACCTGATGACCTTTGGCGGCGCTATCAGGTGGGCAGCGGAATCGATACGCACGAGCGCCTGGAACATCTGATCGCTCCCTACAATACGGTGGGTGGCAAGCCGCCTCGCTACTATCAGCAAATCGCCATCAACCGTACGGTCGAAGCCATCCTTGCCAGAGAGAAGCGCCTGCTTCTCACCATGGCGACGGGAACGGGCAAGACCATCGTCGCCTTCCAGATTTGCTGGAAGCTCTGGTCGAGCCGCTGGAACACGACCGGAGAGCATCGCAAGCCGCGCATCTTGTTCCTTGCGGATCGCAACATCCTCATCGACGACCCGAAGGACAAGACCTTCACGCCCTTCGGGGACGCGCGCCACAAGATCGAATCCGGCGAGATCGTCAAAAGCCGGGAAATGTATTTCGCCATCTATCAGGCGCTTGCCGAGGACGAACGCCGCGCCGGGCTTTTCCGCGACTATCCACCGGACTTCTTCGACCTCATCGTCGTCGATGAATGCCACCGGGGAAGCGCGCGGGACGACAGTTCATGGCGTGTCATCCTGGAGCATTTCAAGCCAGCCTATCAGCTTGGCATGACTGCCACGCCGCTGCGCGAGGAAAACCGCGACACCTACCTTTATTTCGGCAACCCGATTTACGAATACAGCCTGCGCCAGGGCATCGACGACGGCTTTCTCGCGCCTTACCGGGTGCATCGCGTCGTCACCCAATGGGACGCCGCCGGATGGCGGCCCAGCAAGGACGAGGTGGATCGCTTTGGCCGCACGATTCCCGACGATGAATACCAGACCAAGGATTTTGAGCGGGCCATCGCTTTGCGCGCCCGCACGGAAGCCATCGCCCGCCACCTGACTGACTTCCTCAAAAAGTCCGACCGCTTCGCCAAGACCATCGTGTTCTGCGTCGATCAGGAACACGCCTCGGAAATGCGGCAGGCTCTGGTCAACCTCAATGCCGACCTTATAGCGCAGTATCCCGACTATGTGGCGCGCGTCACCGCCGACGAGGGCGCAATCGGGCGCGGCCACCTGTCCAAGTTCCAGGACCTCGAAACCAGAACGCCGGTTATCCTCACTTCGTCGCAACTGCTGACGACCGGCGTTGACGCACCGACCTGCAAGAACGTCGTTCTGGCGCGGGTCGTCGGGTCCATGAGCGAGTTCAAGCAGATCATTGGACGGGGGACACGCCTGCGCGACGATTACGGGAAGCTGTGGTTCAACATCCTCGACTACACCGGCTCGGCGACCTTGATGTTCGCCGACCCGGACTTCGACGGCGATCCGGCCCGGATCACAGAAGAAGAAGTGAACGATGCCGGGGAAACCACCGCGACGACGGAGATCGTCCCTGAGGGGCAAGAACCGGAGCCTGTCCTGCCCGAGGAAGGCGAACCCGGCGTGATCGAACCGCCGAATGGTGAGCCGCGCAAATTCTATTTCGACGGAGGCCAGGTCGAAGTTGTGGCGCATCTGGTCCACGAGCTTGATCCGAACGGCAAGCAGCTTCGCGTCGTCAGATACACTGACTATGCAGCCGAAAGCGTCCGTTTACTCGCCCCGACCTCCTCCGAGCTTCGCAAGCGTTGGGCGGATGCAGGCCAGCGCAGCGAGATTATCGCCGCGCTGGCCGAACGTGGCATCGACTTCGATGTGCTGGCCCAACAGACGGGCCAGACCGACGCCGACCCTTTCGACCTGCTTTGCTATCTGGCCTTCAATGCGCCGCTTCGCACCCGGCGCGAGCGGGCGCAGCTCCTCAAGGCCGAGCGCAAGGATTATTTCGAGAAGTTTTCTCCCGAAGCGCGTCAGGTGCTCGACGAGCTTCTGGAAAAATATGCGGAACACGGCGACGCGCAGTTTGTCTTACCGGACGTGCTCAAGGTTCCGCCCATCTCAACCCACGGCCAGCCCGCCGAAATCATCAAACTGTTCGGCGGCCCCGACGAGCTTCGCCGGGCCGTGAACGACTTGCAAGGACTACTCTATGGCACGAACTAAGAAGAACGGTGCGGACGCCGCACCAATGACGACCTCTCAGATGCTGGGGAGTCTTCTCAAGTCCGCGCGCGACATCATGCGCAAGGACAAGGGGCTGAACGGCGACCTCGACCGTCTGCCGCTTCTCACCTGGATCATGTTCCTCAAATTCCTCGACGACCTTGAGCAGCAGCGTGAGGAGGAAACCGCGCTGTCGGGCAAGAAGTTCAAGGCGGCCATCGAGGCTCCCTATCGCTGGCGCGATTGGGCCGCCGATCCGCAGGGCATTACGGGCGATGAACTGCTTTCCTTCATCAATTCCGAGGAAGCCGTGCGCGCCGACGGTGAGAAAGGCCCCGGCCTGTTCGCCTATCTGCGTTCGCTCTCAAGCTCGAACGGCGATAACCGCCGCGACGTAATCGCCACCGTGTTCAAGGGCGTCGATAACCGCATGAAGAGCGGCTATCTGCTCCGCGACATCATCAACAAGGTTGGCGGGATTCATTTCACGTCGTCGGACGAGCTTCACACTCTCGGCGCACTTTACGAATCCATGCTCCGCGAAATGCGGGACGCGGCGGGCGACTCCGGCGAGTTCTATACGCCGCGCGCCGTCGTCCGCTTCATGGTGGGAGTCACCGACCCGCGCCTTGGCGAAACCGTTCTCGACCCAGCCAGTGGCACGGGCGGCTTTTTGGTGGAGGCGTACAACCACCTTGAAAAACAGGTGAAGACAGTCGCCGACCGCAGGCGCCTTCAAGACGATACCATCACCGGCTGCGAACCCAAGTCCCTCCCTTATCTGCTATGCCAGATGAACCTGCTGCTGCACGGGCTGGACGCGCCGCAGATCGAGCCCGACAACGCCCTGCGCTTCAAGCTCTCCGAAATCGGCGAGAAAGAGCGCGTCGATGTGATTCTCACCAACCCGCCCTTCGGGGGTGAGGAGGAAAAGGGTATCCAGGGCAACTTCCCCGAAGACCGCCAGACGGCGGAAACGGCGCTGCTGTTCCTGCAACTCATCATGCGCAAGCTAAAGCGCCAGCCGACTCCCATGGGGCGCCCGGCGCGGGCTGCTGTGGTCGTGCCGAATGGAACGCTGTTCGGCGACGGCGTTTGCGCTCGCATCAAGGAAGAGCTTCTCAAGGAGTTCAACCTTCATACCATCGTGCGGCTGCCCAATGGCGTGTTCGCTCCCTATACCGGCATCCCGACCAATATCCTGTTCTTCGACCGCTCTGGGCCGACGAAGGAAATCTGGTATTACGAGCAGCCATTGCCCGAAGGCCGCAAAAATTACACCAAGACCCTGCCGATGCAGTTTGAGGAGTTCAGGGGCTGCATGGCGTGGTGGGCAAAACGCGAGGAAAACGATCAGGCGTGGAAAGTGCCCGCCAAGGAATTGTTGGACGGGGGCTGTAACCTTGATCGCAAGAACCCTCGCGCCAAGGTGGATTTTGAGCATCTTCCGCCCGATCAACTCGCCGACGACATCCTCAAGAAAGAACTGCGGATCGCTGACCTGATGCGAGAAATCAAGGTGGCTCTCGGGACTGCGGCATGAACAGGGCGTGGGCAACAGTTCAACTCGGGGATATACTCACGGAAAGACGTGAAACGCCACCAGACATCGAGCTTTTTACAGGGGACATTCGTATCGTTGACAAGGTAAGTTTCAACGATGGGCGAATCCATCTTCGCCAGTCTCAGGACACCAAGACAGGGATGATCCTTGTTAGGCCGGGAGACATCTTGGTTTCCGGCATTAACGCCGCTAAGGGCGCGATTGCGCTTCACGAAGAGGGGCCAGCCCCACTCGCTGCTACGATACATTATGGCGCGTATCAGGCTGATTCATCGAGAGTTAGTGCGAAGTATCTTTGGTGGTTGCTTCGCAGCAATTTTTTTCGAGATCTACTTTCAACTCATGTGCCTGGTGGCATAAAAACGGAACTCAAAAGCAAGCGTCTTCTGCCCATACCAGTCCCGCTCCCGTCCCTCGACGAGCAACGCTTCATCGTGGCTCGCATCGAGGAGTTGGCCGCGAAAGTAAAGGAAGCCCGCAAGTTGCGATTGTTGGCAACTGAGGAAGCTGGCGCTCTCCTATCATCCGATCTTGGCGCGACGTTTCAAAAACTTGCCAGCCAATGTCCGGTGCAGCCACTCGGTGAGGTTTCATCGCACGTTGTCGACGGGCCTCATCAAACTCCCACATATCTGTCTGATACAAAAGGCGTTCCCTTCGTCACCGTTAAGAATATGGTGACCGGAAAGCTTTCGTTTGACAACTTGAACTACGTATCTCTGGGGGATCATCGCGAGTTTACACGGCGTTGTCGTGCAGAACGGGGCGACGTTCTGTATTCCAAGGACGGAGCAACAAAGGGACGGCCTTGCTTCATTGATACAGACGCGGAATTTAGCTTTTTTGTTAGCGTCGCGCTCATCAAGCCCTTGCGTGATCGTCTTGATGGTCGATACCTCACCCATCTTCTCAATTCCTCTTGGATTAAGGATCGGATGATCGACAAGTCGCGCGGTGATATGATCCCACATATAGTCTTGCGCGAAATTCGAGCGTTCCCTGTACCCCTGCCTTCGCTCGATAAACAACGGCAGATCGTCGCCGAACTCGACGCATTTCAATCCAAAATCGAATCGGTGAAGGCGCTCCAAACCGAAACCGCCGCCGAACTGGACGCCATGCTTCCCGCGATTCTCGACAAGGCGTTCAAGGGGGAGTTGTGAGCCGTGAGCGCCACGACCGCACATCAACGTATACCCTGAAGTGGCGCGACTCTGGGACGATGGCCAATGCAAGCCGCCAGGTATTCGCGGTGGCCGAACGAGTTTGCCAGCTATCGCTGATGGTAGGTGACAACCGGTGGAAGACAGTCGCGACCGGCTAACTTTCCCAACTGGAAAGAGGCTACGTTGCCGTGCGAGGGCGGCACCGCATGGATCACCATTACATTCCACAATTCTACCTGCGCCCTTGGCTCGGCGCCGACCATAAGTTGCAAGAATTCCGTCGCGGTCACAAGCGACCGGATTCAGTCTAGTCGGTACGGCACAAAGGTCACGGGCCATGTGCCCGCGCCCCGTCCCCTGGCTTCGCCTCCGAACATGCCTACTTGCCAAAAAAGTTAGACATACCCCGGATCAGCGCCATTGAATTGTCGCAACGGCATCAATATGTCTCTGGCGACTTCGGCGTTAGGCTGCACCCTCGCGCTGGTCCATGTAGCTTGGTGGGACCTTCGGGAAGCACCGGGGGACTGGACTTCGAGATACCCTCTCTCAGTTGACAACTCCATCGTGATGATGAGGTTGCAGGTCGGCCGAGGTCTAGCAATGGAGAACGCCGATGAAGAAACATCTGAAGCGCCTTCACCTTGCTGAATCAGTCCTGACGGTCACGCTTCTGCTGCTGCAGAATGCCGGAGCCATCATTGAACTGATCAGCAAGGTGGTCAACTATGCCCGAGACATTCGAAAACTTCCGTCATTCCTACTGGAAGAAGGGAAAGCCCATCTTCGTTCCGAACGCCTTCAGCTCGGAACTCGGCAAGAAGCTAAAGCGTAAAATCAACGCAAATTATAGCTTCGACAGATTCATCTACCATTTTAAGGAGGGCTCTCATGTCGCCGCCCTCCATCGGCACAGGAAGAATAAATTCTTCTGCCGGGTCGACATCAGTCGCTTCTTCTACAGCGTCAAACGCAACCGGGTGAAACGCATCCTAAAAGGCATAGGCGTCTCCAAGCCGGAATATTATGCGAAGTGGTCCACCGTGAAGAACCCGTTTGAGGGCGGCGGCTACGTCCTGCCCTATGGTTTCGTGCAGTCCCCTATCTTGGCTACGCTCGTCCTTGCGGAATCTCCCATAGGCGTTTTCCTGCGCGCTTTGCCCGGTAGCATCACGCCGTCCGTCTATATGGATGACCTGTGCCTATCTGGCCCGGACCAGGCTGAGCTGAAATCCGCGTTCGGCGACCTCGTCGCCGCTGTCGCGGAAACCGGGTTCGTTCTGAACACGGACAAGACGCGCGAACCCGCCGAGCAGATCGACATCTTCAACTGTTCGCTTGAGAACGGTAGCACGGCGGTCCTGCCCGAGCGCATAAAGGAGTTTTATGCCAGCGAGCATTTGGAGCCTGCTGCGATACAGTCGTTCGAGACCTACTGCGATATCGTAAAATCCAAGACCTGGCGCATTGGCGAGTCCAAGCGGCGCCGCAGAAAAGCCTACGAGGCGAGCAAGAAGAAGGCGAAGCCACCGGTAGCGACCGCCTAGCCTGCGGGGGTCCAATTCCTGCCCCCAAGTATGGGCTCCGGCCCGCGAAGCCCAGTAACTGAAAGTACGGCCGGATATTCTGGCGTTCCTTCAGAAGGAGGCGGAGTTCTTGGTTGTGGATTGCCTGTGCGCTCCACCTGGCCTGCGCGACAGCGCCTATGTTTTCTGTTCTGTTTATTATTTGGGCGCGCGGCTGGCGAATCGCTCCGCCAGAAAGAGCAGATATGACCGACCAATATGAGCTCACGAGAATTTTCTGCGCAAAGCCCCAGCAATTTGCCTGGTTCATCGGAGCAGGAACATCCGCAGTGGCGGGCCTGCCCACAGCTTGGGACATCATCTGGGACTTGAAGCGACGGCAATATTGCCGCGAAGAGAATCAGGAGATATCCCGACAGGATGTTCAGCTAGGAGCGATAAGAACACGCATCCAGAGTTATTTGGAATCGAAAAGCTTCCCGCCTGAAGGCGACCCGACAGAATACACGAGGTATTTCGAGAATATCTTCGGAGATGATAAAGAGCGCCAGCGGCAGTATCTGACGAGCATTCTTTCGGAAGACAAGGTTACGCTTTCCGTTGGCAATCGGGTCCTCGGAGCGCTTCTGGCCAACAATATCGAATAGGTCGATCTGTGCTTAGCGGAGTGGTGGAGCCTCGGTATGATCGCGCTCGAGGCACCTCAGGGTATGCCCTGAGGTGACGTAACACGCCCTATCCTGCACCATGTAACATCGGAGTTGACATCGACTATTTGTGACAAGCTAGCCTCGGGCCTAAACCTTGAGGTGACAATACATGAGCCGGATAGGCTACGCCCGCGTCAGCACTATTGATCAAGACCTCGAAACGCAAATCGCCAAGCTGAAGGCCGAAGGCTGCGGCATCATTCGCTCCGAGAAGGTCTCTGGGGCAAGCCGCGACGGTCGGGCCCAACTTGCCACAATCATCGACTTTCTCCGACCCGGCGATGAGCTAGTGGTCACCCGCCTCGACCGTCTTGGGCGCGACACGCGGGACGTTCTCAACCTAATTCACGAGTGCGAGCAACGAGGAGCATTCGTGACGGTGTTGGACCCGCATGTCTCGACCCGTGGCGACATGGGCCACATCGTTCTGACGGTCTTGGGCATGGTTGCACAGATGGAACGGCGGTTTATCAAAGAGCGGCAGCGTGAAGGGATCGAAAAGGCGAAGGGCAATGGCGTCTATAGGGGTGGGAAAGCTCGTATTGATCACCAGCGCGTTCTAGAACTCGACCGCGCCAAAGTGGGCGTCTCCGAAATTGCGAGCTTCATAGGGTGCTCGCGAATGCAGGTTTACCGGATCCTCAGACGATCCGCCAAGATTGCCTAGCTTACCGCAGCTCTGATCGAACTGCCGCCGCCGCGACCGGCATCATGAAGGGTAAGCTCATGAGCCCAAAACAAAGTACGGGCCGCCGGTGCACCCCGAAACAGAGCAGGGGATGCGTCGGGATTATCGATAATGCGCTGATGGAAATCGGCCTCGTTCGCGAAATGTCGGGACATCAGATCTGCCCAGCAGCAGGACGAGACAGTCCCTGATGGTCGAACGGAGAGGATGGCCAAAGGATATCTTTAGTGCCCTCAGGGATGATCGTCACGATATCACCACGCCCTCACCCTGTCGGCGAGTCCACTCTACGAAACCGCGTCCAGAGATCCGAAAACGTTACGTTAGGGACCATTAAAATGCAAGAACGAGCGAAAGCGGTCCGGGCCATTCTGAGTGCCGGATCGTAGTGCACGATGTCATCGAGGATCAGCGCAGATGCGCCGCAGGGTGCCTGTCAGCCATTGCATTTCTCCAATAATCTGGGCGAATGGTGCATGATTTTTCTTAAGCCGACGGATGGGGGAATCTTCGTTGGAGATAATTGCAGATCGATATGTTCTGGTTGGTGAGCCGAGACTTGGAGGAATGTCGAAGCTGTATCGCGCGCTCGACACGAAGGAGAACGGTAAGCATGTGGCGGTCAAGATTTATGCCAGTCTTCCAATTGAGGACGAAATTCTGAATGAGTCATTTAGGAGAGAGCGCGTCGCACTTCGTGAATTAAAACATTCTCACATCGTTAATATATTTGATGAAGGATTTATACGTGAGCGAAAGTCATTCTTTTCTGTTTTAGAGTGGTTGGACACACCGTACTCTGATTACCTCAAGAAAGTTGGTCCGCTCAACTGGCCATCCTTCTACAAACTCGTTGGCAGACCGATACTTGACGCCCTTTCCTTTGCTCACAACAGATCCTATGTTCACAGGGACATAAAGCCAGATAATATAATGTTAACTGAAACTGACGTGCCAAAACTGGTAGATTTTGGTACTTCGAAATTGAAAAGATACATAGCATATGGAATAACTTTACGAGATTTCTCCTCTCAACCGTACTCTCCGCCGGAAGCCGACGACAGCACAAACTCCTATGCGCGAGATACTTATTCATACTGCGTCACCGCCGTTGCATCGGTTATAGACACCGCGCTTTCGGATCGAAGTGACGTACTCCGAGCGTTAAAGGGCGCAGTCTTGAAGGAGGCTGTGAGAGAAATCCTAGCGCGAGGCTTGGCCGAGGATCCGGACGAACGGTATCACAACGCAGACGAATTGATGGCTGATCTTGAAGCGGTGGAGAGGTCGCGCCTGTCTCTAACCCCGCAGCGCGCCGACTGCTACTTACAATTGACTGGTCGTACCATTAGTCAGGCAATGACAATCCTCTCGGTCTCGATGCAGCAAGCTGCCGAGCAAATGATTGCCGAGGATCTCAATTCTGCCTGTGGGATCCGTACGTACGAGACGGCGACAAAAGCGGGCAACGAAATCGAAGACCAGTACCAGCTATTTGGAGCCGAATTCAGCTACCATGTTAAGGTGGATTCCTCGACGCACGATCGCCTCGTGATTTTGAACATTAAGCAGCAATCGCCTTACCTATTAGAACGGCTACGCGATAGGGAATGCCCATCACCGGTTCGCTTCAGATTTGGCTTACCCCTTAATCGCGGCCTAGCCCGCAATGCTCTTTCTGACCTTGACTTGGCAGTATCTGCGTTTGCGGCTGAACGAGAAGCTGCAGATGAACTTCAAGGCGCGGAGCGTCTGTTCGACAATTGGAAGCATATGCTGGAGATAAAGTATGAATATGACCTCCAGCAACAGGATCCCATTCCATACAAAGGGTTAGATATCGATGGAAGCCGGATCTATTTCAAGTGCGACGCGTCACTATCGAAGGACCTGCAAGGCCAGCAACGAGTTGTCCGAACGTCTGATGGCGGGCTCCTTACCGGTGAGGTGGCTGATGTTGATGTAGCCAACGGGGAGCTGACACTAATATGTGTTAACGGCGAGCCCGCCGAAGGAAAAATTCCAAGGAATGGGAACCTTGTTGTTGACGCGAACACCAATAAATACTCACTCGATCGTCAACGCAATGCATTGGAGGCGGTCAGGTCCGGCTCAAAGGATAGCCTTCGATCCGACCTAGGCAACCTAGTAACGCATCCCGCCCAAATAGCCTCCCCATTGGAGGAGAGCATCCCGTTCTTTTTTCAGGAATTGGACGACGACAAAAAGATCGCGACATCGAGAGCACTAGGTACGAGTGACTTCTTGCTGATCGATGGCCCTCCCGGCACAGGTAAAACGCGGGTTATTTCTGAAATCGTACTTCAGGAACTTCGAAAAAACCCCGAAATACGGATTCTGCTAACCTCTCAGACCCATGTCGCCCTAGATAACGCGATCGAGCGAATTCAGGAGGTCCAAGCCACAGCAGGCTTAAAGCTCTCGATCACGCGACTTGGTCGCGAAAACGATAGACGTATTAGCGATGAAGGTCAGCGGCATCTCCTCCCGATAAGGATGGAGCGATGGAAGGAAGAGGTTCGGTCCAACAGCGATAAGTTTCTCGAAGATTGGGGTGCGAAGCGTGGCATTGATAAGAGAAATATTGAGATAGGCATGTTAATTGAGCAAGCGCTTCAATTGCGGCGAACGCTTGAAGACCTTGAGGAAGAGGAAACCTACCTCAAAGCGCAAATAGCCTCCACCGGTGACAAGCTGGCGCTCGTGCCGGAAGCGGGCTCCGACATTCCAGTAGACTTGGATAGCGGGGACGACGCTAAGCGAGTTCGACAAGACCTTACCATTGTACGCGACGAACGTCAGTCCTCACGCAGGCTCTTAGACGGCGTTAGAAGCGAGTTAGCATCGTTCGGCGAGTTTGAAAGCGCGTTGGCGGACGAGGGCGCCGAGAGCTTGATGGGCTTCCTATCACTGTACAAGAGCGAGGCCGACGACACAGCGCAATTTCGGGAACTTCTGAAACTGAGTGCCGAATGGAAGCTCCGGTTTGGAATAGGAGCAGATTTTCATGCGGCCCTTATGTCCTCCACTAATTTGGTCGCGGGCACTTGCATCGGGGTTGTTGGATTTCCCGGAGCTCGGGACGTAACCTATGATTTATGCATACTCGACGAGGCGTCAAAGGCGAGCGCTACCGAGGCGCTCGTCCCGCTCTCTCGGGCTAGAAGATGGATTCTCGTTGGCGACCTGAAGCAGCTCCCTCCCTTTCAGGACGAAGCCCTCAGAGACGACACTCTTCTGAATCGGTTTGAACTTACGCCAGAAGATGTAAAAATAACTCTCTTCTCGCATCTTATCGGTTCGGCCGCTGCTGGCGTAAAAGTTGAATTGACCAGTCAACGCCGAATGATAAGGCAAATTGGCGATTTAATTAGTAAATGCTTTTATGCCGGAAAGATTGAGTCTCGCTCAAGTTACACAGATGAGTCGATTTCGCAGCTGTATGGGCGCCCGGTTGTGTGGATTTCAACGAGTAAGCTTAAGCACCATCATGAGGAACGTGTTGGACCTAGCAGCCGAAACGCCGCGGAGGCAGACCAAGTACGCGAGGTGTTGAAGAAACTGAATGCTCACGCGGAAAGGTTTGACAAGAACTATACAGTTTGTGTCCTGACCCCGTTTTCGAGTCAGATTGGCCATCTAACTAGGAGAATAGTTCCTGAGCAATCGCGACTCTCTAACCTGAAGATAGAGATCAACACCGTAGATGCGTACCAAGGAAAAGAGGCCGATGTTGCGATCGTTTCCGTCGTCCGGTCAAATCCCACAAATTTTCTGGGATTTCTAAAAGAATCGGAGCGCTTGAACGTTGCCCTCTCTCGGGGCCGCGTGGCTTTGATTGTGGTTGGCGACAAAGATTTCTTGAAACACGCCAAGGAACCCAACCCGTTCAAACGGGTAGTCGAGCATATCGAATTGAACCCGGCAGACTGTATCGTTGTTGAGGCAACACCATGACGCTGGAGGCCATAGCCAAAAGATTCGCGTTCGAAAGACCCGGCTACAAGCTAGTTGATTTTGCAGAGGTTGGCCTTCCTGTTTATCGCTTGTCTCTGTTAGCATCTTTTCTGGAGGAGAAACCTCTCCCCGCGCTTCATGAGTTTGTTTTGCGGAGTCTGGACGCCGGATTCAATAGAGATGATGACGTCGCGACTTTCTTGGGTATAGAACGAAGTCATGTCGCGGACGTATTGGCGGATTTGGACGCGGTCGATCTTATCACTATAAAAATCTCCTCGACGAGATCACGAGAGGTAGCGCTCACGACGAAGGGCTTAGAGTGTATAAAGAAGTCACTTACGATCATTCCAACGGTTTCAGAGATCGTCATTCATTTCGACGGTCTCACTCGGAGACTGTTGCCTCCGACGTCCGATGCATTGTGGCAGTACCGGCAGCTGACAGCGGCAGGAATCTTGGAGATCGCTGCGAAGCCTCCTAGGCGACCCTCACTTGCCGAAATCTCAATACAGGACGCGAGGAAAATATCGTCTCAGTTGAGCGAGCAGCGTGGCAGATCGAAGCGGCAGTTGCTCTCCGTTAAGTCAATTGAAGGATCAAATCGGCTTTTTCAGATTTCTCAGATACTTCTATATCGTTCAGTGTCTGATAACGACTCCGACTTCGCTGTGATAGTCGATGGCCTACCGTCTGAACCACACAAGGATGCGCTCGTAAGGCAAGGTGGCCTCCGCAAGCTTGGGATCGGTGACGCAATAGCCCTCTTGCCTCCTGAATTAGGAATTGTAACGCGGCTTAGCGGTGCTCAAAAACTACTGCTGGAGAACGCGACTGCCGAGGCAACTGAGATTTATGAGGCTGCGCAACTAGGCGCACTTGACACCCCTCCTGCGGACGAGCCCGATTTCCGCGACGCGGATCCCCCTTCACCAATTCAATCAGAGGATGCCATTTCGGAGGCGTTCGAGAAACTAAAGCGGTTGCAGATTAGGCATATCGAGGTCTTCGAGCATCCGCCATTCCTTGATATTGCTCTTAAAGAGAGCAAATCGAGGCTCCTGATCATTTCCCCGTGGATACGTGGTCAGACCGAGAGCGGCTTCGAACACTTCGCAACCTGCTAGAATCGTCGTGCAAAGTGTATATCGGCTGGGGCATCGGAAAAGGCGACCGCGCCAAAGACAACGATGCGAAAGTGGTTTCCGAGCTCAGCGAAATGGATAAAGCTTATGCCAATTTCTACTTCGTAGATCTTGGGAATACACACGAAAAGATCCTAATAAAGGATTCTGATTTCGTAATTACGACTAGTTTCAACTGGTTGTCTTTCAAGGGGGACCCTAACCGAACTATGCGATACGAGAGGGGCGTATACATAGGGATGAGCGAATTTGTTGATGAGGAGTTTGGCAAGCTTGTAGGCAGATTTACCGAGTCTAAAAATTCCAGTCCGAGCGAAGAGCAATTGGAAGCCCTGAAGCGGCGGTTTCAACAGGGTCCAAAATAGCCTCCCGAGTAGGACAGTTAGGGAGGCCCGTCGCAACACTCTTGATCGATCCTTCGAAGGGGAAGGTCGAGCCTACCCCGCTGTCGTCCGGTCGAAAGTCGAAGAGGAGCTGAGGAGCCTGTCGACGGCTGTGCCCCTGTGCCCTTTGTTCATTTACCCATTAGTATCGAGGTCTCACTACGTTTTGGGCTCTTTGGTTGGGGAAGAGTTAAGTCTTCGCCTTGCGCTTTGCCGGGGCCTTCTTGGCCGCGGGCTTCGTAACCATCTTGCGGCCGAGGCCTGCGGACTGCAAGAGCAGATCGCTGCGCCGCGTAATTCGGCGCGACCATCGGGTAGTCCCGCGCCAAGCCCCATTTTGACCGGTACTCCTCGGGAGTCAGACCATAGTGGACATTGAGGTGTCGCTTAAGAGATTTGAATTTTTTCCGTCTTCCAAGCAGACGATGTAGTCGGGGAACACAGACTTCTTTGGATTAACTGCGGGAATGAGCTCAGGCTCAGCTGGTTTTGGAGTCTGGCCGATCCCTAAAAGTGCATAATTAACACTGGCGATCAGGTCCGGGAGCCCGACAATAGGCACAGCGTTCTTTTGGACATAAGCCCGACGATATTTTCTCGGGATCACGAAGCAAAAGCAGTGGCGGAACGCTCAGCGCTCGGTGTACGACGTCTTGGGCTCAGAAATAATGATTCAGGGGTGGGGAAATATGGAAGCCAGACCATGCCAAATATCAGAATTCTTCAATGGAACTAAGCAGTTGCTGGTTCCGCTTTTCCAACGGCCATATGAATGGGGCTCGCGGGAATGGCAGTCTCTATGGGACGACCTCTTAGAGCAATACGAGCGATCCGAAGAAGATACTTTAGCATCGCATTTCACTGGAGCGGTGGTGACGGCTCCTGCTAAGTCCGTGCCGGTCGGCGTGTCTAAGTATCTAGTGATTGATGGTCAGCAGCGTCTAACTACGGTAGCGATACTTATCACTTCCATTCGATCGTTTTTCGATCGACACACGCCGAAATACCGAAAGTTAACCCGGCTTCTCGTTAATGAAGACGATGATGGATTGGACTACTTTAAGCTTTTACCAACGCAGCCCGATCGTTCCGCATTTCAGGGTCTTGTGCAACAAAGCCCAGTGCTAGGAACACGATTCACTCAGGCCTATGAGTTCTTTCGTCAGAAACTCTCGAGTACGGACTCGGACGGCGTTGCGATCGACCTCGAACGGCTATCCGATGCAGTCCAAACTCGTTTGACCGTAGTAGCGATACACCTCGGTGACGTTGACGACCCCTATCTCATATTTGAGAGTTTGAATGCTAAGGGAGCACCTCTAACCCAAGCTGATCTGATCCGTAATTACCTGCTTTTGCGCCTCCATTCGAATGATCAACAAACTGCGTACGAGACAGCATGGCTTCCGATGCAAAGCTTACTTTCCGGAGATCACCTTACGGAATTTATGAGACATTTTCTGATGTTGTCGGGTGACGAGGTTGCCAAGTCCGCCATCTATTCAGTTCTTAAGCGGCGTTTGCTGAATGTTGAGGACAGCTCTGTCTTTGCCGAACTGCAACGAATGGAACGCAGTTCAGTGCTGTACGCTCAGATCGTGGGATTGACGCAGTGTCCCGATGAAGACATTGCAAAGGGGCTTGAGAGGTTGCGCAGGTGGGATATCTCGACTGCCAATACTCTGATTTTGAAAATGCTGGAGAGATACCGCGAAGGCGCGACAGACGCCAAGGACATTTCTGATTGTTTGCAGATTATAGAGTCATTCGCCGTTAGGAGGCAGGTCTGTGCTGTGCCGACTAACCAGTTGAAGAGGATTTTTATCAGCTCAGCCAAAGACGTTCCAGAGTCTGGAATTGCGGATTGGCTGGGCAACATGCTTGCGAGCGGGTCTAGCGGTCGCAGATGGCCAAAGGACGACGAATTTATGCAGGGGCTTCTGAGGTATCGCGCCTATGCTCAGCCGCTCGATCGCTGCAAATTTTTACTTGAGGCAATCGAACACGCCGCAGGGCACAAAGAGCCAGCAGCGTTCCATTCGGCGACGATCGAACACATTATGCCTCAAACCCTCACAGCTGAATGGAACGAGATGCTCGGCCCTTCCTACGCAACGATACACGAGCGTTGGTTGGATTTGCTGCCAAACCTAACGCTGACTGCGTACAATAGCGAGCTCTCCAACTCACCATTTTCGGTAAAGCGAACTCTCTTGGCCGATAGCCATTTCGAGCTAAATAAGTGGGTCTCTGCGCGTCAGAATTGGACTGAAAACGACCTTGAACAACGAGCCGGGGCACTATTCGAGGTTGCGAAGGACATCTGGCGCGGCCCGATACAACAAGCACAGTGAGCCCTTGGATATTTCATTGGTTGAAGGTAGCGCGGGAAACTGGTTCGACTGTCAGGGTCAGGTCGTTGTCCATCTGATGGAGTGAGGCAGTAAACCGCTCCGAGGTGGCCTGCCTGATGCCGACGTACTCTGTGTACTTGAACTGATACGCACCATCGCCGCGCATCTCCCAGTGACCAGACATGCCGTCTTCAAGCTGGTAGGCCTCGACGATCTGTCGAGCGAAATCGTCAATCGACATCCCATCGCCGATATCGAAGTAGCACTGGTATAACCGCAGGCGAGCGGCAACGCCGTCGCACACGACGATTCGGCCACAAGCCTGTTGGCCTTTGACGATGAACAGCGACGGCTTAGGCTGCCCGTTCATACTCTCGAAGAGGGTGGTTAGTGCTTGCGTTTCCGAGCCCGCTGGCTTGGACGTCAAAGCAAACGATCGATCCAACGCTCGCGTATTCGAAGTCAGTCAGATCGTATCGGCTCATGCGGAGCATGAATCAGATTCCGCCGCATGAAAGCCTCAGTCGGAAGCGACCCATTGCGGACGCTTTCCGACTTGTAATACCTTCCCTTCGCAATCATCCTAATCAAAAGGCAACTTGCACCGGTGGAGTTCGGATGACGCGAGGTTTGATTCTTCTTGCATGGTTTGTCGTCGGAGCGTGGACTAGTTCGGCATTAGCTCAAGATGCCACCGAGAAAACCTTTCCCCACGACATCACGCTTAGCGATGTAGCTCCATTGAAGCTTGCAATCCGGAAGCACCTTGCCATCTCGACGGAACCAATAGTGTGGATCGCGATGGCTCGCATAGGAGAAGGTGGGGTTGTCTACCTTTGTGGGCTTACGGATGGTGGCAGCGTGTCGACGTCCATTCTCTTCTTCGCGCATGAGACAGATGGGGCTGTCGAAGTCGAAGAAATTGATAGTGACTCCCAAATCGATGGAAGGGCCAAAAAGCTTTGCGATACCCACGGCTTCCGCACCCCTATCCCCGGCTGAACCTCCGCAACCTTTAAGGACAGCTTCCCATCTCACCCATCTTGGTCATTCCGCATCTATGTCACGCATCGGCAGCGTTCACGAAGGTTAGACGACCGGATCGATGGTAGTTGCAGTTGACGAACCTGATCGGTTCGCTCTTCTGCGGGCTTTAGGCATGAAATCCGCACCTTGTCCGGTGGCGCAAGCGTCTCAACTGGTGGCTAGGGAAATAGTCAGGCTCCGCATGTGTAACCTCTATAACATCACAACATCGCAAGAGGCCATCCGCCAATGGACCCGCGCCTTGCGTGACATCTTGGGCAATCTTGAGCCGTCCATTGACATCTATCCCAATCAGTTTGGTCCGGTGGTGCGTAATGCACCGGACGGCGCGCGCGAGCTTGCTAATCTGCGCTGGGGAATGCCGACGCCGCTGGAGCGGGTTAAGGGCAATGCGGATTCCGGCACAACCAATGTCCGCAATCCGCAGTATGGCCACTGGCGGCAATATGTCGGGATCGAGCATCGCTGTGTGGTTCCGGTGACCAGCTTCGCCGAGCCCAGCCCCACCCCAAATGATAAGGACCCCGAGACCGGCGGTATTCAGCGGAATTTCTGGTTTGCCCTGAACGAGGACCGCCCGCTCTTCTTTTTTGCCGGTCTGTGGACGCACTGGCGCGGGGTGCGCAAGGTCAAGGAAGGTCCCGGCGATCATGAAGTCTATGGCTTCATGACCACCAAGCCCAACGTCCTCATTGCGCCGATCCACGAGAAGGCCATGCCGGTGATCCTGACGACGGAAGAGGAAACGGAAACGTGGCTCAATGCGCCGTGGTCGGAGGCGAAGCGGCTACAGCGCACCGCTCCGGACGATGCGCTCGTCATCGTTGAGAAACCCGCGACACAGATCAAAGTGCCAGCGCCGGGATCGTCACAAGGGTCCCTGTTCTAGAGACGGCTTCGAACATGTGAGAGTGAGCAGATGCGGACCTTGTTGCTTGTGACGGCTTTGCTGATCTCACAAATCGCCAGCGCGGCGGAGGGGGTACCTTTCCCTGATTTGGATACCGAGGGCTACTGCACTGCTTTGGTTTCAAAGATGCTCGTCAAGACGGAACAGCAGGTCGAAAAAGAAAAATGCCTCGTGGGAGAGAAACAGCTAAGGGCCGCGCTGCTGCCCTTTTGGTATCTTGTTGACGGTGCCGAAGCGGGGAAATTGAAGAATGATTATATCAAAGAAGTTCGCTTCCAGACGCACATAACTGTCAGTCACTTCGTCGCCACGGCGCTGGGAAAAGGCCTGCCTTGAGGGCCGCGTGTTTTGCGCTCCCGATCAGACTACCGTAGAGCTGGCAGCTTTCAAAAGCGCGAGTTACTGCCCTTCAAAAGATTGTGTTAAAGAAGAGACGGCAAGGAGATTGCGGCTTGAGAAGTACTGGGTGAGCTTGCCAGAGCGTAAGACGGCTTGGTGCCTTGGCCACGTGTTCAATCAGAAATTTCCTCCCCTCCAAATTCTGTCCAACTGCGTTGCCGAGGACATTGGGAGTCAATGCCTCACAGGAGCGAGGCACTGTCGGCCGGGGTAGAGTGCCCATGCCCCGGTTTCTGTTAATCGTCTCGCCAGATCACGCGGCGCACCATACGGATTTCGACTAGTCGCCTGACGCGTATCTTCATGCCCTCCGAAGCGCTTGGAAGCAGGATATCCACCTCGAGGTCGCGACGTTTGCATCGTTCACAGCGCATGTGTCGGTCCACGTCCCAGAACGGAATGTCCCCAGCCAGCTTAGCAAGGTCCCCGGGCAGATAGTGGCGGGTGATGTTGCAGTTGATGCACCGGACACGGATGAGTTGGCCGATCTCATGCGCACGGTGTAGGGTCTGCACAACGCGGCGGGTTCTTCGGCTCGGCTCCGGCATAGTCGAAAATAGGAATGCGTTCCTCGCCAAGTCAATTCGTCCTTGACATTTTTGTTCCCTTTTTGTTCACTGCCGCATGGAACGTTGGGAGTCATCAACATGGACCACATTGTAACGCTGGACAGCCGCCAGGAAGCCGCCCTTCAGGAAATCGCGGACAGGTACATTGCACAGCACAAGGGCGATGCGGTGAAGGCGCTCAAGGAAATGATCGTCCTCAATGGCCACCTTCAGGAGCGACTCGACGCCTTGCCGGTTCCGCGCCGGGCGACACAGTAGGAGGCACCAATGGGCATTATGGATCTGGACCCAGAAGCGAAGGCGGAACTGCACTCCGAAGCCGAGAGACTCATCGCTCGCTACGAAAGCCCGCTTGAGACAGTGAAGGCGCTCATGGCTTACAACTGTGAGCTTGAGACCCAGATCGTCGCTCTCGCGCACCGCCATCCGGGGCTGGTGCACGTCAGCTACGACGACACGCCGCCAGTCCTAAAATGATAGCCGTGGGCGCTCACGCGAGGACGATGTTGCCCGATGCATGACCTCATCGCTTTCCTAGAAGCCAACTCGGCGCTGGTGCTGGCGAACCCAGCCGTCTTTGCGACGTTTGCCGTTCTTTTCGGAGGCGGCGGCTTCTTAGTCGGGCGCTACTTGCTTACCGAGCGTATCGCCAATCTGGAAAGCCGAATAGCGAGACGTGACGAGGAGATCGCAGACCTAAAGGGCGAACAGAGAGCGCCAAAACACGACCTGCCGATGGTCCCTGTAGTCGGCGCCGTTGCGACTGGTCCACGGGAATCGACCGACTGCGTACGCCAAATCCTGCCAATGGGTAAGCTCGCCTCCTTGGCGGCTGAGCGTCGGTTCAACGAGTGACAATGAGCATGTCAGAGAACATTCTCCCGCAGCAAAAGACCCCTAAGCTGATCGTAGTCACTGCCTTTGACCGCGACGAGAGCGGCGACCTTCAGCCGGTCTTTGGGCCAGCCGAGCAGCAGACTGAAGACCGGGCGATAAGAACCGCCAAGGGTCTGGCGGGGAAACACGCTGGCGTCATTGCGTGGTCGCGCGATGCCAATCCCGCGTTAGGCGAATACGGCGAGCCGACGACATTGTTCGTCAGCGGCGATGTGCCTGATATGGAATGAGTTTCCTTCCCACCCAAGAGCTACGGCGGCAGTAGCTTTCCCTCCTCTTTGGCGGCCTCAAGGAACGCCCTGCGAACCACTTCGGGCTTCGCCCGATCGATCATCGCATCCATGCAGAGTTGCACCGCGTTGTGCCACTTAGGGCCGCGCTTGGTCCACTTCAGGAGCTGCTCGGCGGCACCCTCGACGTTGTTGCATTCGTATGTGGAGCCGGGTCGGCCGGTCTTGACGGGGACCGGGGGTGAAAACCAATGGAGCGACATATCTACATAAGTGACCTCTAAACTAATAGTTCCGTCAGCCACGCCCGGTTGGCGCCAAGGATCGGAGGGTGGCCCGGACCCCGCAACCCCCTTCTGGCCTGCCGTATTCCGGAACTTATTCCTTGGCACCTAGGTTTGGGTGGATGGTTCAGGAGTTTCTAATGAGTTTGAAGGTTAGCAAGGGTCGGCTCTCGTTCATTGAATTTCAGTCACCCACACTGGTCGAAAAGGCTCCCGGAGGCAGCCAATGGCTTCACGAAATCAAGTACGACGGCTATCGCACCGAGTTGATCATTGAGGGCGGTGCAGCAAGGGCCTTCACCCGCCGGGGCTACGACTGGTCGCATCGATACGGAGGAATAGTGGAGGCAGCCGCGAGCCTGTCGGTTAAGGCGGCAATCATTGATGGAGAGGCCGTCGTTCTCGGCGGCACTGGGCTGCCTGACTTCCAAGCCTTGGAACGGGAGTTGGGCAACCCAAACTCGCCAAGGATCATCTTCTATGCGTTTGACCTGCTCCACCTCAACGGGCGAGATCTCAGGCAGCAGCCACTACTGAAACGCAAGGCCGCGTTACAGAAGCTGCTGAGGGATTCAGCCCCGACACTAACGTACGCCGAGCATCTGGAGCTAAGCGGTATGGAGGTATTTGAACATGCCTGCCGGATGGGATTGGAGGGCATCGTGTCCAAGCGCACCGATGCCATGTACCGCTCAGGCGTTCAGACCAGTTGGCTCAAGGTCAAATGCATCAAGAGCGACACTTTCCCTATCGTGGCATTCGTTGAGAAACTCGGCGCTCGCCCGCGCCGCGTTGCGTCACTCTACGTAGGGCGCAGTGAGGGCGACCGGTTACTCTATGCCGGGAAGGCTCGCAGCGGCTATACCCTGAGGATTGCGCAACTGCTTCGAGAGCGGCTTGACCCGCTGATAATCAGCAAATCACCTCTCTCAGAGCCTATTGTGAAGCCAAAAGCGACGTGGGTCAGACCAGATGTATTGGCCGAGGTGCAGTTCAGTGGGGTCACGGACCGCGGCATCTTGCGGGAGGCAGTGTTCAAGGGCATCCGCGAGGACCTCGCAACGATACCGGCAAAGCCTCCCGCCCCTTCAAAGAGACGAAATGCTGCCCGAGAACATGGGATTCCTTGCGAGAACATTCTGCAACTGCTGCCGGACGCCGTCTCTCCTCCCAAAGACGAACTTGCGCGTTACTGGGAGAACGTCGCCAATCAAGCACTCGTCCATCTGGGCCACCGACCGCTCAAGCTTGTTCGCCATAGTCGTGGGGTGACTTTCTATCACAAGGGCAAGCTGCCGGAGATCCCTGCTGCCGTCCATCAGTTGAGGGTGCAGAAGCGGGAGGGTGGCGAAGGGGTCCGGGTGTGGGTTGACGATCTCGCTGGGTTGCTGGGGCTGGTTGAGATGGATGCTGTTGAGCTGCACCCCTGGAATGCCACCGTTGACGACATCGAACATGCCGACCGCATTGTTCTAGACCTCGATCCGGGCGAGAGTGTCGAATGGGAGGAGATCATCGCGACTGCGCTGGGGCTCCGCGACATCATGGAAGCAGAAGGCCTAAAGAGCTGGCCGAAGGTGACGGGCGGCAAGGGTATTCACCTGATGGCCCCGCTTAAGACGAAGATCACACATGATCATGCCCGGACCCTCGCTCGGTCGTTCGCCCAGCGGCTCGTTCAGACTCACCCGGATCGTTATCTCCTGTCCGCTGAACCTTCCGCCCGAAAGGGCCGTATCTTCATCGATTACCTTCGCAACGGACGAGGCAACACGGCGGTCGGAGCGTTCTCCCCACGAGCTCGGCCCGGCTTCCCAATTGCCCATCCTGTGACATGGAAACAGGTCGAGCGATGTATCCGCCCAGACGCCTTCGATATCGATCATCCGTTCAGGGTTGCTGCCCGAAGGGTGGCGTAGCTTAGGGGTCGTTCAAGGCTCACGCGAACGGTTCGCCCGTTGCTCGACACGCGTCCTACAGCAATAGGCCCGATTTTCCTCATCCAGCATCCCCGCAAGGGTGAAAGAGGTTGTAGCCAGCGGCGTACGCTTTCAACTTGCATATCGGAGACTACGCTAATCAGTCTATCACCCGCACGAGCCGACATTAACTTCTAGCCACCGAAACGCGAATAACAATGTAAAGTCTTGGTCGATGACTAGGAGACCGCATTTTTATGATTGACGATTTTGCTTTTCCGACAGCCGAATCCAGAATGATTACGTTCCAGATTGGCGCGATTTGCGTCAATTGGTCGCAAATCGACGCGAGCCTCGGCATGATTTTGGGAAAATACATTAAGGCCCCGTCGGAGCACATAAACGTGGCAACCAGCGTCCTCGATCTTTCTAGGAAATGCGAACTCATAAAGGCCCTTGCTTTCATCGCAGACGATCGAAGGTCGTATGGCAAGCTAGAAAAGGCTTTGAATTTTCTTGATAGTGAACTGAGACCGATTCGAAACCGCTATGTCCACGACTCCTATAGCTTCTTTACAGGGAAGAATACTAGAAAAGTATTTAGAACTAAGATAGTCAGCATTCAAAGCTTCAAGAAGGAGCTATTCACGAAAGCGGAGCATCCAGTGACTCAAGAGGAGCTGGTTACATTCAATGCTGACTTAGACGTCTTCAGCCAGTTTATTGTTGGTCACCTTATGGGGATGCTTCTAACGCGCGTGAGTGCCAAGGCAAATGCGCTGGAAGCGTTTGATACCGTCCTTAAGGAAAGCTTCGACAACTTGGTTGACGTCATCAAGCGGTACAGGTCGCAGTCCAAGCCTAAATTGGGGTGAAGGAATTTGGCGGACCAGCGACCGCGTTTGGGTCAGCCGAGACTCGGCCCGGCTTCCCATGCTCAAAGCCGCCACGACATGCATCCCCACATGAAGCGGCTCTTTGTCAGGTTTGGCCGTGATCGTATTGGAGGGGCGCCCGTCGCGACCTTTCTGGCCAAGGTTTGAACCTTGAAGCACACCGTAGGCATGTTGATAACGGATGCCGAGGGCGCGAGCGATCTCGGCCGTGGTCATGCCGGATTTAGCCAATTCGCGAATCTTTTCGGATTTGCTCATGCCGCCAAAGCTACCAGTGGCCGCTGATTTGGTCGATGATGCTGCGGACCTTGCCGTTAGTCGAAATTCGCCCTCGGAATTCGTTCGATCGTCAGTTTGAGACTGTTGCTCAGTCCGTTGAAGGACGCGGTGAAGCGCTCAGAAGTCGCCTGCTTAACGCCCACATACTCGATGTACTCGAACTGGTAGGCGCCGTCTCCTCGAGTCTGCGAGCTGCCCGCCATGCCATCTTCGATGCCGTAGGCATCGATCACTTGCTGTGCGAAATCTTGTATGGACATTCCACCCGCAATGTCGAAGTAGCATTGATAGAGGTCCAGACGATCCGCTTGTCTGTCCCGGAAAATGACTCCACCGCACTGCTGCTCACCCCTCACGATGTAGAGCGTACCGCTCGGGGCTCGAATTACATCAGGACCACCGTCGGTGCGCTTGCCGAAAGCCTTCGGTGCAGGAAGCTCGTTTTTGAGGACGAACGATCCGTCCAAAGATTGCGCTAACTGGACTTCGGTCATACCAAGCTGAATGCCGCGAAAGCTTGACGCGGACTCGTCGGCAAGTGCTTGGCCGACGCTCAGGGACAAACCCAGTACTGCTGTTATGAATAGCACGGCAGTCAAAAGTCGCTTGAAGGAGGTGCGGCGTCGCCAGAGCTCGTCGATTGCCTTCATGAGTGGCCTCATCACTCCAGTCTTCGGATTGCCTCCTACTGCCTCGATCGGCCCAAAGGGTTGCCTGCTCTCGTCGTAAGTCCGAGTAGTCGTCATTTTGCACCCGAACCGGAAATGTCAGTTTGGCGTCTGCGAGCGCTTCGCCATGCGAAGAATGCCATGGCTGCGAGGATGAGGTCGGCAAACGCCCAAATCTTCATATCGCCAAACGCACTCGCCGCCATCAAAGCGAGCAAGCTGCCTATGACGAAGATGATTGCCGAGACCAACGGCAGTCCGAAGGCAAACGCTCCCCCGACGAAGAAGAGTAGCCCGACGAACACACCGACCGATCCGGCACCCGCAAGCTCCTGGTTCGATGCCAAGCTGCCGCCGGTGGCTACTGCACAGGACTGCAGCAGCACGATCAAGCCAAGCAGAATGCCAATAATTCCAACTGCGATTTTCATTTCCGTGCCCCCGAAAGCCTGGATCCGGTCAATTGACCCGGACCATTCAGCAATACCCAAGCTAAATAGGGGACTGCCAGTCCGTCGATTGTCAAGCCGTTTATACTGCCTTCTTGCCCACGATGAACGTGCGCAAGATCATTGGCTGGAATCTCCGCAAGCTCCGCGTCGAGCAAGGGTTGTCGCAAGAGCGACTGGCACTGGCGGCAGAGATTGATCGTTCTTATGTCGGTCGAGTTGAGCGAGGCTCCGAGAACGTAACCATTGATACGTTGGAGACGTTCGCGAGCGTTCTTGCCGTCCCTGTCGCCGCACTTTTGATCGAACCTCCCAAGGGCGCACGGCAGCCCGCGCCGCTGTCGTCCGGTCGAAAGTCGAAGGCAGGTTAGAGCTCGAGCTTTAGGGTGTGCCCCTGTGCCCTGCGCCGCTAAGATCATCAGTATTCCTCCGCGAGCATGACGGTCATGATCCGGATCGTAACGGCAGGGTCCGTCGCGTCGGGCGACAGGTTCGTCAACGCACGGTCGTAGTAGTCAATCTTGAAGAAGAGCTGCCGGTCGTCGACGTGCAAGAGGGCGCAGTCATGCTCGCCCCATGGATCGTTGTTTCCATCGAAAGCGTCGAAGTTGGCGACGGCCATCAGAATGTCGGCAATGTCCTTTGCTGGCAGTGCTGCAATACCGGCGGTCAACACCACTCGCCCGCCAGTGCCGGTCTGGCGCAATTGGTCGTTGAGAGTTCGAATGCGCGTCTTTTGATCAGCCGCCGATGACCGATCGCGGCCCTCTATCGAGCAGGTCATGAATTGGTTCCTTCGAATTGGTGATTGTCGAGAAGGTGACGGGCCAGGACGAACCCGGCCCGTGGCAGCGCCGGTTACTTCGTCGCCAACTGGCGAGGGTGGATCAGGCCGAGCTGATAGTAACTGCGGTCGAGTTGGGGGCTGTCGGGGTAGTCCAGGAACTTCAAAGTGAACATGCCCTTGGCTTTGACCTTCATTATCCGGGCTTCGAAGAAACCCTCGTCTGGGCCTTCCGATGCCAGCACGATGCTGCCCACAGCCAAACCGGCCCACGGGTCGGCCAAACCGCCGTTGCCACCCTGACCGCCCTCATCATTGCCCTCGCCATGGCCCGCCACGGGCTCAGGCGAGCCCGTTGATGCGTTTTCGGGGCTGTCGGCGGCCTTGTCGTCGCCTGACCCGCTGTCGCGCTCGTCAGCGACGCCCGCAAGGGCTGCGATACGCTGATAAGTTTCGGCCTTCACGAACGGCACGAAAGCCTTGCCGCTATCGAACAGCTTGCCAGCAGGAAGGCGCATGACAATCTCGGGTGCTTCGCCGGGCTCAACGCGATGCGAATGCATCCCCATCAGCCTCGCTGCGCTTTCCGCCGCCTCAACATCAGGCAACAGAAAAATCGAGGCATGAGGTTTGCGGCTTTCATCTCGGCCAAAAACAATCAGCGAGGAAGTGGTTTCGGAAGCCACCTTCATTGAGCAGCCTCCAGAAATGCGAAGGGGCCCAGAAGGCCCCTTACGGTGTGATTTGAATGCTGCCGACATGGCGTGTCGGGTCGATCTGTCAAAGGCATGTCAACGCTCCTGTTAGGGTCTGGCCCAGCCCGTCGGGCGACGCAGCTTGCCGCAAACATACTATCAGGAAAATATTCCTATGTCAAGAATCCAGGTAAAATCAGGCAGTTAGCTCCTAAGGCTCCCTCATCGAGGATGGCGCAGCGGCCTGCGGCTTTGATCGTAAGGCCACGCTTCGCCTTTTTGCTGCGGCCTGTTTCGCTCGACCACGGAAGGTGTGTTCAAAGGATAGTCGTGAAAGCGTGAATCGAAGCGTTGCAGAAGTACTCACCACGCGCTCGTCGAATTTTTTGCCGCGTTTCGCTAATCCGTTAGATGTAAATATCTTCCGATAACCGTCTCATTAAATCGGTTGCCGGAGCAATACCTACATCCTATATCCCGTTGATTTTTGTATCTTTTTCCAATTGTGGCTTTTTACACGCGGATTTTCTTGCATAGCAAATCAGTTTTTCTTAGTAGATTGTACCCCACGGTCGCAAAAGAAACGTGGGGCAAAAGGGAGTTGGCCTCATGTTTAAGACACCTGCAATCCCCGACAGCATTCGTCGGTTGAAGCCACCGATGGACTTCGTCAACCCGCTACAGATCGGGATAGATGGCCCGAACCTGTTTGGCACGGAAACTCTATGCGGAGATTGGGACGGGGACCTATTGCTGTTGGCGCAAGATTTTGCGCCTGCCAATGATGTGCGAGCAGTCCTGAAGAAGCATGGCTCGAAAGGCGCTTGGCGTCACAATGATGGGGATGGCCGTTATGGCATCGGAATGATCACCAACGAAAACATTTGCCGTCATCTTGGAGGCATTGGAAGGAACATTGACCTCGCAGGTAGAAAATCGTTCGACAGCGGGGTGCTTTACGGCAACGCCTCATTCTTCCTCAAGGAGGGGAATGTCTCGCCAACCAAGGGGGTCAAGGCGTCGGCACCGGTATTTGCGTTCGTTACCAAGAAAATGCCGAACCTGAGAGTTGTAGCTTGTCTTGGTAAGCCTGCGTTCGAGGGCGTAATGGGCTGGCTAGGAAGTTCCGGTGACTGGCGAATGCATATGAATGCGCGTAAGCCGGTTAGGCACGGTGATTTGTCGGTCTTTGCGCTGGCTCACCCCGGTCAACTCGGGATCAATGGTCGCCTGCCGAGCGCGACCTATTCAGAGCGACTGGCGGCCATCGAGGCAGACTGGAAGGCCGTGGGAAAGGCGCTGAACTGAGGTGGCGAACCAGCCCAGAAGCACAGTGCCAGTCGTATGAAGGGTGTTTCATGTCTGATATCACGCCAGCCCATCGGTATCTCGCTGAAGAATTTCTGATGGCCCTTGACGATCTCTCTAAGTCATTCTCAGGGAACTGGTGGCGTGACGTATTGCTCAGACCAGATGTCGTCATAGCGATCCGACGCAATTCGATTAATGTCTACAACCATGGCGCTTCGATCTTTAAGATCGATTGGAACGGCAGAACGATTTTAATATCCACACATGCTAAATACCTTGTTCGGCAAGAGCAGCAATATATCCCACTCACTGAGTCCGGGTTCGAGATTACGACAGATAAGCTTTTTTGGCGAACCTATGAAGGACCCAAAACACTCGATTCAATGATAGGGGCGGCGAAGAGGCTTGCAGGGTGGGAAAAGACTGGCCTGCATCCCATGCTGGTCAACGATCCGAAGGTGATTGATGCCGAAATTGCGCTAGTGCGCCCGACAGAAGCCGACAAGGACGATGAGGAGGGTGAGAAGATCCTAGCTCCTCCGGCGGCAAGGCGACAGGATCGGCTGGATGCCGCGGTGGTCCGCAATTCAGCGGAAGGTCCTGTTATAACGTTCTATGAGGCGAAGGACTTCTCTAACGGGGATTTGCGAGCGCTCGGGGACGCTCCACCGGCTGTGCTTACCCAGATAGCGGCCTACGAACAGGCATTGTCTGCCTATGCCGCGTCGCTGGCAGCAGGATATGTCAACGTAGCAAGGGCGTTGGTGAAGCTGTCTGCCATGCGGCAACATGTGAGGGGAGATGGCTTCAACGGGCTACTCGATCCGTTGGTGTTGAGCATCGCGGAGGCCTCATCACCTCCAATAATCGACTGCAAGCCGCGGCTCCTGATCTTGGGGTTTGACAGCGATCAGCGTGATGGCAGCGGGTGGCGATCCCATTTAGCAAAACTGAAGGCGGCGGAGGTGCTTGGACCTAATCGCGTACAAGCTGTCGGCAGCGCCAACCGCCAGACGCGATTTTCCTAACAGTTGAAAGCGATAGCCTCCCGATTGGGATGCCTCATTGGCCGCCTGCCAGCTTCTTGGCGATTTCATCTGAGATCGCGTCTGCAGCTGTTTGAACCGGCCCCTTGGCAAGGTGGGCGTATCGCTGGGTAGTGCGCGCTTGACTATGGCCTAAGAGCTTTCCGACCACATAGAGGCTTTGCCCCGATGACACCGCCGAACTTGCGAAGCTGTGTCGCAAATCGTGCAAACGGAAATCACCGAGACCGGCCCTGATGCGAACAGCATCCCAAATCTTACGAATCCCAACCACCGGACCATCTCCCCTCCCAGATGGAAAAACCCATGGGGAGTTTGCAAACCGAGGCATATTCTTCAGCAGTTCCTTGGCAGCGTTTCCAAGATGAAGCTGGCGCGCGCCCGTTTTGCTGTCGGGCAGCGAAACCAAGGCATTTTCTAGGTCTACCCAACTCCATTGAAGACCAAGAGCCTCGCTCTTCCGACATCCTGAAAGCGACAAGAAGCGAATGGCCGCCAACGCCATGGGGTTGGTTCCCGCAGCTTGTTCGGCCGCAAGGGCCTCCCCTAGCCGTTTGAGCTCCTCAGAGTTGAGGTACCGATCGCGGTTCCGGAGCGAGAACTTCTTGATCCCCTTCGTGGGGTTATCGTGTCGGATGCCCAACTCAATGGCGAACGTCATAATTGAAGATAGAAGGTCTAGGGTTCGGTTGGCGGTCCCCGGCCCTCCCTTCACGATTGCTCGACCCCTTGGACCGGTCTTCTGATCGATCGCTGTTTTCCCGGCCTTCACGGAGGAAAAGAAGGACTGGACATCAGGTTTGGTAAGAACACGAACATCCTTGTCGCCGATGAGCGGAATGATGTGGCGAATTGCGGAGCTACGGTCACGTGCGAGCGTGGATGGCTTCTTATGGGCAGAAGCCTGCTCGAGATATTTTTCCCAAAGCTGCCTTACCGTAACTACAGCCTTTTCAGCCGGTTTCAGTGCCGGATCGATACCAGAAGCCACTAACCCACGCAGGCGCATAGCCTCGTCTCGTGCGCGATCCGGGGACCAAGGCTGCCCGTACTCCCCAATTGTTACGCGTCGAGGGGTGCCGGACTTGCCTACACGGTACTGAAGGACAAACACCTTTTTCCCCAATGGCGTTACCTTGACACCAAACCCCTTCAAGGCATCGTCCCACCAAAAGGTGTCCTTCTCCCCGGCGACCAATTCATCGACGGAGCGTTTCGAAATTCGCATCTTCACTGCAATCAGTCCCCCTGTCAGCAATCGCGTAGTAATCAAAATGCAGGGAAAAGTATAGGTCTTGCGGGTAGGCTTGCAGTGATTTTTCCAATGATATCAGTGAAAGCGGGATACTGAAAGTTCACCCGGGACTTCTAAGCTTGATATTGACATTGCAGGGGTCACAGGTTCAATCCCTGTCACGCCCACCATCCAGACAATCCGCCGTCTCTCGTACCCGCAGATTTACGGGTGCGTCCAAGCTGGACCGCGTGAATGCCGTATTTTTGAGAATGCCAAGCTGGCCCCAGCCAAGCTTCTCAATTCAAGTCGGCTGAGAATATCTTTTCGGCTACATCGACGATATGAAATCTGGTGTCCGTTGGAGGCATCGCTCTTCCAGGTGCATCCGAAACGGCATCCAACATGTCGGCGAGCGGCTTTGCATTGGACACGGCCAACAGACGGCCGCCCAAGCCGTCATGTCTGGTGGCATCAATCAGCGTCGACGATCAAGCCGCGCCGAGGCGGAGATCGCCCGTCTCGATATGCTGGAGAAACCACGCATAGGTCTGCTCCAATCCGCTCTGAAGCGAGTAGCGCGGCCGCCAGCCGGTGGCAAACAGGCGCGACACGTCCATCAGCTTGCGCGGCGTGCCGTCCGGCTTCGTCGCATCGAATGTGAGCGCCGTCTCGGCGCCGACGACGGAGAGCATGGTGCGGGCCAGCTCGGCAATGGTGATGTCTTCGCCCGAGCCGACATTGACGTGGCTGTCGCCGGCATAGTTTTTCAGCAGCCAGACCAGAGCGTCGGCGGCGTCGTCGACATGCAGGAACTCGCGCATCGGCGTGCCCGATCCCCAGACCTCCAGGGTTTTGTCGCCGGCGCGCTTGGCCTTGTGTGCCTTGCGCATCAGGGCTGGTACGACATGGCTGGTGGAGAGGTCGAAATTGTCGCCGGGGCCATAGAGGTTGGTCGGCATCGCCGAGATGTACTCGACACCGTATTGGCGCCGATAGGCCTGGCACAGTTTCAGCCCGGCGATCTTGGCGATCGCATACCATTCGTTGGTCGGTTCGAGCGGACCGGTCAGCAAGGCATCCTCGGAGATCGGCTGCGCCGCAAACTTCGGATAGATGCAGGACGAACCGAGAAACAGCAATTTCTGCACTTCGTTGCGGAAGGCGCTCTCGATGACATTGGTCTGCATGATGAGATTGTCCTGCAGAAAATCGACCGGCAACCTGTTGTTTGCCAGGATACCGCCGACCTTGGCCGCCGCCATCACCACCGCGTCCGGCCTGTGGCCAGCCATCCAGCGCCGCACGCCGGCCTGGTCCATCAGGTCGAGTTCATCGCGGGATGCGGTCAGGACCTCGCAGTCCTCGTCCGCCAGCCTGCGCAATATGGCCGAGCCGACCATGCCACGATGCCCGGCCACGAAAACGCGCTTGCCCCTTAGGTCGAAATCCATTGGCGTATCCCTATGCAGAACGGCCGCTTTGACCATCTGGCGTCGGCGCGCCGGATGAACCTGCTTCGGACGCATAGCGCATTCAGATTTGCCCGGACAAGGCAAATCGGAGATTCGGGCGAGCTCTTCTTGTCGTATGGCGGTCAGACACCCGCCACGGCGCACAGGCTCTTCATTCTGGCGACGGCAAGCTCCGGGTCGGCCAGCGATCCGGCCTGGTCGGCGAGGCGGAACACATCGGCATAGTGGCAAATGCCGCGTGCCGACTGCATGCCGCCGACCATCGAAAAATGGTCCTGGTGGCCGTTCAGCCAGGCCATGAGGACGATACCGGCCTTGTAGTATTCGGTCGGCGCCTCGAAGATTTTCCGCGACAGCGATACCGTCGGCGCCATCAGCGCGTCATAGCCTGAACGGTCGCCAGCGGCCAGTTTCGCCAGCGCGGCATTGGCGACCGGCGCGATGGCGTCGAAAATCCCGAGCAGCGCGTGCGAATGTCTCTCGCCATCGCCGGCGATCAACTCGGGATAGTTGAAATCGTCGCCGGTGAACATGACCACGCCTTCCGGCAGCCGGTTGCGCAGGGCAACTTCTTTGCCGGCATCGAGCAGCGATATCTTGATCCCCTCGACCTTGCCGGCGTGGCGTTCGATGATGGCGACGACCGTATCGAGCACAGTCTCGAAATCATGGCTGCCCCAATAATTCTTCAGCGCCGGATCGAACATGTCGCCCAGCCAGTGCAGGATGACCTTGCCGGATGCCTGGGACAGGATGCGGTCATAGACGCTGGCATAGTCTTCGGGACCCTTTGCGACAGCCGCCAGCGCGCGGCTGGCCATCATGATCGCCTTGCCGCCGAGGCCTTCGATGAAATCGAACTGCTCCCCATAGGCCGCGATGACATCGTCGAGCGTCCTGGCGGCGCCTGGCGCCAGATGGTCTGTTCCGGCGCCTGAGGCGAGGTCGGCGCCCTCGACGGTTCGCGCCTCGGCGATCGAGCGGCGGACCAATTCCCTGGCGTTTGCCCAGTCGAAACCCATGCCCCGCTGCGAAGTATCCATCGCCTCGGCGATACGGAAGCCGAGCCGCCACAGATGATGGCGGAACGCCATCGTGCGCTCCCAGTCGACCGCGGGATGAGACCACGGATCGGTCGTCGCCAGGGGATCGGCAACGACATGGGCGGCGGCATAGGCGATACGCGAAAACCGCGCGCCGATCACCGGCTGTGCCGGCTGGCCGACAAGGCGGTAGCGAGTGCTGCGACCGCCCTCCCCGGGCAAGGCAATGTCCATCGATCTCTCCCTTCGTCGCGCTATTAAATGGAACGTTCCAACAAATCAAGGACCTTTGTGGATTCTCGATCTATACCCCAGAATGCTGCGTCGCAGCGAAGAAAGCCGTTTAAGAGCGGCATTTAAGCGCCGACTGCCGGATTTCTCGAATTCTGGAAAAATCCTTATTGACTCAAATCCAGCCCAGAATTAGAACGTTCCAATAAATTCGGCCGGAAAACACCGGAGGACGTATCTGAATGGCCAGCAGGCCCAAGGCGACGATACTCGACATTGCCCGTGAGGCGGGCGTGTCCAAGTCGACGGTGTCGCTGGTGCTGCAGGGCAGCGGGCTGATCCGACCTGAGACTGCGCTAAAGGTTCGCAAGGCGATCGAGGATGTCGGCTATGTCTACAACCGCGGCGCCGCCAATCTGCGCAAGGCCCATTCCAACGTCATCGGCATGGTCATCAACGACCTTACGAACCCGTTCTTCGCCGAAATGGCGGTCGGCATGGAGCGTGTGTTCCAGTCGGCGGGCATCGTGCCGTTCATCGCCAACACGGCGGAAAACCCGGTGCGCCAGGAAGAGGTGCTGAAATCGCTGATGGAGCAAGGTGTCGCCGGGCTGATCGTGTCGCCGGCGCGCGGCACGACCCCTGGTGCTTTCCGTCGCATCGAGATGGCGGGCCTTCCGATCGTCTTCACCATGCGCCGCCTTCCTGAAAGCCGCATCCCGGTGATAGCGCCCGACAATCATCGCGGCGCCTGGCTCGCCACCGCCCATCTGATCGGCAAAGGGCATCGCCGGCTGGCGTTCTTCGGCGGCTCATCGGATCTGGTGGTCTATCACGAGCGGCTGGGCGGTTTTCGCGAGGCTTGCGAGGGGCTCGGCATCGCCAAGCGCGATACACTGGTCGTCGAAGGCGAAACCAGCCGCAAGGGCGGCATTGCCTGCCTGGAGACGGCCCTCGCCATGGCCGAGCCGCCGACCGCGGCGCTGTGCTTCAACGATGCGGTTGCCTTCGGCGTCATGCTGGCGCTGCGCAAGCGCGGCCTCGAGCCCGGCGCGGATTTCGCCGTTGTCGGCTTCGACGACGTGATCGAAGCCCAGCACTACATGCCGGCGCTGACCAGTGTCGCGGTGGATTCGGCAGGCCTCGGCGAGCGCGCCGCCCATGTCATGCTGAAGATGATCCAGTCGCGCACCACCCGCGCCGAGGATCATATCGGCGCCGTCAACCTCGTCGTCAGGGACAGTTGCGGTCCTGATCGCCGTGCCGGAATGGGAGACGCGGCATGACCGTCAGATGGGGACTGATCGGCGCAAGCACGATCGCCAGGCAATTCGTGATCAACGCCATTCGCGCGCAACCGAACAGCGAGATCACGGCGGTGATGAGTTCCAGCCCGGAGCGCGCTACGACCTATGCCAAGGAGAACGGCATTGCGCTCGCCGTCTCGACGCTCGATGCATTGCTCGGCTCCGACATCGACGCCGTCTACATCTCGACCACCAACGAATTGCATCTCGAACAGGCATTAGCCGCCATCACCGCGGGAAGACATGTGTTGTGCGAAAAGCCGCTGGCTCTGACCAGCGCCGATGCACGGAAGATGGTCGCCGCCGCCAAGCCGGCCGGCATCGTGCTCGGCACCAACCATCATCTGCGCAATGCCGGCTCGCACCGGGCGATGCGCGAAGCCATTGCCGACGGCCGCATCGGCAAGCCGATTGCTGCGCGCGTCTTCCACTCGGTCTATCTGCCCGAAAATCTGCAGGGCTGGCGCATAACCAGGCCGGAAGCCGGTGGCGGCGTGGTGCTCGATATCACCGTGCACGATGCCGACACGCTGCGCTTCGTGCTCGGCGACGATCCGCTCGAAGTTTCGGCGTTCACCCAGGCCGCAGGCATGGCTAGCGGCGGGCTGGAAGACGGCGCCATGTGCATCTGGCGCTTCAGATCGGGCATCATCGCCCAGTCGCATGAAGGCTTCACCACCGAATTCGCCGGCACCGGCTTCGAGGTGCATGGCAGCGAAGGCTCCCTGATCGCGAAAGATGTGATGACGCAGAAGCCGATCGGCTCTGTGCTGCTGCGCACGGCAAAGGGCGAGGAGGAATTGAGCTTCGACCGCGAAGATCTCTATGTCCGTTCCCTGCGCCAGTTCCACGCGGCGATCGGTGGCGAAGGCCAGCCGTCGGCCACCGGCGAGGACGGCGTCTGGTCGCTGGCATCAGCCGAAGCGGCGTTGCAATCCGCGAAGTCCGGAAAATCGGTCGCGATCGATCCGAATCCCCGATCGATCCAAAAATAAGGGGCGCAGCGTGAGCAAACTCGTCTCCGCAGCGCAAGCCGCCAGCCTGATCATGGACGGCATGGTCGTTTCGGTGTCGTCGTCGAGCGGTCTCGGCTGCCCGGATGCGGTGCTCGCCGCGATCGGCGAGCGCTTCGACGCGGAAGGCCATCCGAAGAACATCACAACGCTGCACCCGATCGCCGCCGGCGACATGTACGGCATCAGGGGTATCGACCATCTGGCCAAGCCCGGCCTGTTGAAGCGCACGCTGTGCGGCTCCTATCCGTCCGGCCCTTCATCCTCTGAACCGCCGCAGATCTGGAAGATGATCGGTGACAATTCGGTCGCCGCCTACAACGTGCCCTCAGGCATCCTGTTCGACATGCATCGCGAGGCCGCTGCCAAGCGCCCCGGCGTGCTGACCAAGGTCGGCCTCGACACCTTCGCCGACCCGCGTCATCAGGGCTGCGCCATGAATGCGGCGGCCAGCGAGCCGATCGTTTCGGTGCAGCAGTTCGACGGCGAGGAATGGCTCTATTTCCGCTCGATCGTGCCTGATGTCTCGATCATCCGCGCCACCACCGCCGACGAGCGCGGCAACCTCACCTACGAGCACGAGGGCGCCTATCTCGGCGGGCTGGAGCAGGCGCTCGCCGCCCGCAACAATGGCGGTATCGTCATCGCGCAGGTCAAGCGCGTCGTCGAGAACGGCACGCTGAAGCCGCATGACGTGCGCGTACCCGGTGTGCTGGTCGACCATATCGTGGCGGCGCCCGACCAGTTGCAGACGACGCTGACACCCTACGACCCGGCAATCTCCGGCGAGATCTTCCGGCCGCTGTCGACTTTCCGCAACGCCGAGATGAGCGTCCAGAAGGTCATCGCGCGGCGCGTCGCCATGGAGCTTGCCGACGGCATGGCCGTCAACATTGGCTTCGGCATCTCGGCCAACGTGCCGCGCATCCTTATCGAGGAGGGCCAGCACGGCAAGGTCACCTGGGTGATCGAACAGGGCGCGGTCGGCGGCGTGCCGCTGCTCGATTTCAAGTTCGGCTGCTCGTCGAACGCCGACGCCTTCATGCCTTCGCCACACCAGTTCATCTACTTCCAGGGCGGCGGTTTCGACGCCTCGCTGCTGTCCTTCCTGCAGATCGACCGCCATGGCTCGGTCAACGTGTCGAAGCTTTCGGCGCGGCCGCATGTCACCGCCGGCGCCGGCGGTTTTGTCGACATCACCGCGCGGGCCAAGAAGATCGTCTTTTCCGGTTTCTTCAATGCCGGCGCCAAACTGTCGCTGGCCGATGGCGGCATCCGCATCGACGGGGAAGGCAAGGTCAAAAAAGTGGTCGGCGAGGTCGAGCACATCTCCTTCTCGGGCAAGCGCGCTGTCGCGCAAGGACAGGACATCACCTATGTCACCGAGCGCTGCGTCATGAAGCTGACGCCGGATGGGCTGATGGTGACGGAGTTGGCACCCGGCATCGACCTCGAGCGCGACGTGCTGGCGCAGGCCGAGTTCCCCCTCGCCGTCGCTAACGACCTGAAGGTCACGCCGGACGCGCTCTACCGTGACCGGCCGATCGGACTGTCGCTCAATGGCCGCGCCTCGCTTGGAGGCGCGCATGTCTGAGCGTCTCGTCAGCTTTGAAACAGACGGCGACCTCGGCATCGTCACGTTGCGCCGGCCGGAGAAATTCAACGCGCTCGACATCGCGATGCTGCGCGCGCTGGACGCCGCGCTCGATACGGCCGAGGCCGCGGACGGCGTCCGCGTCGTGCTGCTGTGCGGCGAAGGCAAGGGTTTTTGCGCCGGCGGCGACGTCGAAGCCTGGTCGCAAATGAGCGCCGCCGATTTCCAGGTGCAATGGGTTCGCTACGGCCACCGCGTCTTCGATCGGCTGGCGCGATTGCGGCAGCCGACGATCGCCGTTCTGTCCGGCCATGCGTTGGGCGGCGGGCTGGAACTGGCGGCGGCTACAGACTTCCGCGTCGCCGAGGCGCAGGTGAAATTAGGTTTTCCGGAAACCTCGATCGGCGTGGTGCCCGGCTGGTCCGGCACGCAGCGCGCGGTGCGCCGCTTCGGCGCCCAGACCGTGCGGCGCATGGCGCTTGGCGGAGAACTGTTCGTGGCTGCCGAAGCACTCGTTCTGGGCATCGTCGACCGGGTGGTCGAAACGGGCAACGCATTCGCCGAGGCCAAGGCCTGGGCCGGCAAGATCGCCGAGCGCGGCCCGCTGGCAACCGAAGCCGCCAAGCTGATGATCGCGATCGCCGAAGGCGAGGACAGTGCCGCCGCAACCGAGGCGCTGGCCAGCGGCTTCATCGCGCTGACCGGCGATCTCAAGGCCGGTGTCGACGCTTTCAAGACCAAGCAGAAACCAGCGTTTTCAAGATCATGAGAATGCGAGCGGAACCTCACATGAACTTGCCCCTCACCATCGCCATGCCCGCCGAGGCATCCGCGGCACCGAAGACCTACCGGCTGCTGATCGACGGCAAGTTCGTCGATGCCCGCGACGGCCGCACGCTGGAGCGCAACAGCCCCGGCCACGGCTTCACCGTTTCGCGCTATGCGCAAGCCGGCGCGGCGGAAGTCGAGGCGGCGGTACAGGCCGCGCACAAGGCTTTCGAGACCGGCCCCTGGCCGCGTATGAAGGCCGGCGAGCGCGCCGCGATCCTGCTCAAGGCGGCAGACCTGATCGAGGCGCGGCTCGAGGAGATTGCCCGGCTCGACGCGCTGGAATCCGGCAAGCCGATCGCCCAGGCGCGCGGCGAGATCGGCGGCGCCGTCGACATCTGGCGCTATGCCGCGGCGCTTGCCCGAACGCTGCATGGCGAGACCTACGCCAATCTCGGCGACGCCATGCTGGGCGTCGTGCTGCGTGAACCGATCGGCGTCGTCTCGATCATCACGCCGTGGAATTTTCCGTTCCTCATCGTCAGTCAGAAACTGCCGTTCGCGCTCGCCGCCGGCTGCACGGCGGTGGTCAAGCCGAGCGAGATGACCTCGGCCTCGACCTTCGTGCTCGGCGACATCCTGATGCAGGCCGGCTTGCCGGATGGCGTTGTCAACATCCTCGCTGGACTGGGCGCCGATGTCGGCGCGCCGATGGTCGCCCACCCGCTGGTCGAGATGGTGTCGTTCACCGGCTCCACCCGGGTCGGCAAGGTGACCATGGCGTCGGCTGCGAACGCGCTGAAGAAGGTCTCGATGGAGCTCGGCGGCAAGAACGGCCAGATCGTCTTTCCGGACGCCGACCTCGAAGCCGCGGCCGACGCAGCGGTGTTCGGCGGCTTCTTCAACGCCGGCGAATGCTGCAACGCCGGCAGCCGGCTGATCGTCCATGAGGCGATCGCCGACGACTTGCTCGGCGCAGTGAAGGCGCTCACCGCCAGGGTCACCGTCGGCGATCCGCTCGACGACAGAACCAAGGTCGGCGCGATGATCTCTTCCGAGCATCTTTCCAAGGTCACCGGCTACGTGGCGGCGGCGGCAAACGACGGCAGCAGCGTCTATAGCGGCGGCAAGCAGATCGCCTCCAGTGCCGGTCAGTATCTCGATCCGACCATCCTTCGCGGCGTCACCGAAGACATGGCCATCGCACGTGAGGAAGTGTTCGGCCCGGTGCTGTCGGTGCTGACGTTTGGATCGATTGAAGAGGCGTTGCGCATCGCCAACAACACGCCCTATGGTCTATCGGCGGGTGTGTGGAGCGCCAGCATCGACACCTGCATGTCGGTGGCGCGGAGTGTGCGTTCGGGAACCGTTTGGGTGAACACGTTCATGGAAGGTTATCCCGAGCTGCCTTTCGGAGGCTACAAGCAATCCGGTCTCGGACGCGAACTCGGCAAGCGCGCCGTCGAGGACTATACCGAGGAAAAGACAATCCAGTTTCATCGCGGCCAGCGCACCGGATGGTGGGTCGGCTGAGCTGTGAAGAACCCGGCGGACAGCCGCCGGTCGTGTAGCTGCAACAAGGGAGGAAGTACATGTTGCGCAAACTGCTTATCGGAACGGCTCTCGGCTCGGGTCTTGCGTTCGCGGCCCATGCCCAGGACGTCAAGGAAGTCGAGATGCTGCATTGGTGGACGTCTGGCGGCGAAGCGGCTGCCTTGAACGTGCTCAAGGAGGATCTGGCCAAGCAAGGCTTTGCCTGGAAGGACGTGCCTGTGGCCGGCGGCGGCGGCGACGCCGCCATGACCGCGCTGAAGGCGATGGTCGCGGCGGGCAACTACCCGACTGCCTCGCAGATGCTCGGCTATACCGTGCTCGATTACGCGGCTGCCGGCGTAATGGGCGACCTGACCGAGACGGCGGTAAAGGAAGGCTGGGACAAATCCGTTCCGGCCGCCCTGCAGAAATTCTCGGTCTATGACGGCAAGTGGGTCGCGGCTCCGGTCAACGTCCACTCGGTCAACTGGCTGTGGATCAACAAGGCGGTGATGGACAAGATCGGCGGCACCGAGCCCAAGACCTTCGACGACTTCATCGCGCTGCTCGACAAGGCCAAGGCGGCGGGCGTCATCCCGCTCGCGCTTGGCGGCCAGAACTGGCAGGAAGCCACCATGTTCGATTCGGTCGTGCTGTCGACCGGCGGACCTGAGTTCTACAAGAAGGCCTTCAACGACCTCGACGAGGAGCAGCTGAAGTCCGACACGATGAAGAAGTCGTTCGACAACCTTGCCAAGCTCGTCACCTATGTCGACCCGAACTTCTCCGGCCGCGACTGGAACCTCGCCACCGCCATGGTCATCAAGGGCGATGCTCTGGTGCAGGTGATGGGCGACTGGGCCAAGGGCGAATTCAACGCCGCCAAGAAGACCCCGGACACCGACTTCCTGTGCTATCGCTTCCCGGGCACCGACGGCAGCGTGGTCTACAACTCCGACATGTTCGGCATGTTCGACGTTCCGGAGGACCGCAAGGCCGCCCAGGCCGCCTTGGCCACCGCAACTTTGTCGAAGAGCTTCCAGTCGGCCTTCAACGTCGTCAAGGGCTCGGTCCCGGCCCGCACCGACGTGCCCGACACCGATTTCGACGCTTGCGGCAAGAAGGGCATGGCCGACCTGAAGGCCGCCAACGAAGGCGGCACGCTGTTCGGTTCGCTGGCGCAGGGCTATGGCGCGCCGCCGGCCGTCGCCAATGCCTACAAGGACGTCGTCTCGAAATTCGTCCACGGCCAGATCAAGACCTCGGACGAGGCCGTGACCCAGTTGGTCAACGCAATCGAAGACGCCAAATAAGAACCAGGCATGAAAGGACCTTCCCCGCTCCGGTGGGGAAGGTTCCACCAAGCCAGGATGGTCGGCTTCTGGTCGGAATGGCGCCGGCGATCAACCAACACGCCCCGTCTCGACGGGGCTATCCTTCCCCGCCTGGCGGTGAAGGGACCCGCGAGGGAGGAGCCCATGACAACGGTCGCGACCCAGATCAAGCTGACGCCGGAGCATAATGCGCGCCCGGGCGCGTCGGTGCGTTCGCGCCTGCAGGACGCGCTGCCGAAGATCGTGCTGGCGCCAAGCTTTGCGATCACCATCGTCTTCGTCTACGGCTTCATCCTGTGGACGGTCTATCTGTCCTTCACCAACTCCAAGACCTTCCCGTCCTATGCGCTGACTGGGCCGCGTGCCTATCAGAGGCTATGGCGCTGGACCTTCGAGAGCGACCCGCCGTCGAGCTGGTACACGTCGATCACCAATATGGGCATTTTCGGCTTTCTCTACATCTTCATCTGCCTGGCGCTCGGCCTTTTCCTGGCGATCCTGCTCGACCAGAAGATCCGTGGCGAAGGCATGTTGCGGCCGATCTATCTCTACCCGATGGCACTGTCCTTCATCGTCACCGGCGTCGCCTGGAAATGGTTCCTCGATCCCGGCCTTGGCCTCGAGCAGACGCTGCATCAATGGGGCTGGACGAGCTTCCATTTCGACTGGATCAAGAACAAGGATTTCGTCATCTACACCGTGGTGATCGCCGGCGTCTGGCAGGCCTCGGGTTTCATCATGGCGATGTTCCTGGCCGGCCTGCGCGGCATCGACGGGGAGATCATGAAGGCGGCGCAGATCGACGGCGCAACCACGGTCCAGCTCTATCGCCGCATCGTCATCCCGCTGCTGCGGCCGGTGTTCCTTTCGGCCTTCATCGTGCTCGCCCACCTCGCCATCAAGTCCTACGACCTGGTCGTAGCACTGACCAGCGGCGGGCCGGGCGGCTCGGCCTGGCTGCCGTCGAACTTCATGTACGAGTACACTTTCAAGCGCAACGAAATGGCCGTCGGCTCGGCCAGCGCCGTGATCATGCTGATGACCATCACCGCGATCATCGTGCCCTATCTCTATTCCGAGCTCAGGGAGCGACCGCGATGAGCGTCATTGCCACGCCCACTCGCCAGAGCACTGGCGGCATCAGCGCCAGGACCGTCAACCGCATCGTCATCTACGGCCTGCTGGCGCTGTTCGCGCTGTTCTACCTGATGCCGCTGTTCGTCATGCTGGTGACCTCGTTCAAGACAATGGACGAGATCCAGAACGGCAACATGCTGGCGCTGCCGCAGGCGCCGACCTTCGAGCCGTGGCTGAAGGCGTGGGGCGAGACCTGCGTCGGCCTGACCTGCGCCGGCATCAAGGGCTATTTCTGGAATTCCATCAAGATGGTGGTTCCAGCGGTGCTGATCTCGACGCTGCTCGGCGCGCTCAACGGCTATGTGCTGACCAAATGGCGCTTCCGCGGCCACACGCTGGTTTTCGGGCTGATGCTGTTTGCCTGCTTCATTCCGTTCCAGTCGGTGCTGTTGCCGATGGCGACGATCCTCGGCAGCCTCGGCCGCTTCGGCGTGACGCTGCGAAACGCAACGGGATTTTCATTCGGCTTGGGCAATCCGACGGTCAATCTGGTCTTTGTCCACGTCGTCTACGGGCTTGGCTTCACCACTTTGTTCTTCCGCAATTATTACGAGGCGTTCCCGACCGAACTGGTCAAGGCGGCACAGGTCGACGGAGCCAGCTTCTTCCAGATTTTCCGGCGCATCATGCTGCCGAATTCGATGCCGATCTTCGTCGTCACCGTCATCTACCAGTTCACCAACATCTGGAACGATTTTCTGTTCGCCTCGGCCTATGCCGGCACCGGTGACGCGATGCCGATGACCGTAGCGCTGAACAACGTCGTCAACACCTCGACCGGTGTCGTCGAATACAACGTCAACATGGCGGCGGCGATGATCGCCGCACTGCCGACCCTTCTCGTCTATGTGGTCGCTGGCCGCTATTTCGTGCGCGGCCTGATGGCCGGCGCCGTCAAAGGATAATCGAATGGCTTTTCTCGAAATTGATGGGCTGAGGAAGCGGTTCGGATCGGTCGAGATCCTGAAGGGCATCGACGTTGATCTCGAAAAGGGCGGCTTCCTCGTGCTGGTCGGCCCGTCCGGCTGCGGCAAGTCGACCTTGCTCAACACCATCGCCGGCCTGGAAAGCATCACTGAAGGCGAAATCCGCGTCGACGGCCGCACGATCAACGATCTCCACCCTTCGAAGCGCGACATCGCCATGGTGTTCCAGAGCTACGCGCTCTATCCGAACATGACCGTCGCGGGAAACATTGCCTTCGGCATGGAGATGCGCGGCGTGCCGGCCCACGAGCGCCAGAAGGCGATCGACAAGGTGGCGAAGGTGCTGCAAATCGGCCACCTCCTGCAGCGCAAGCCGAGCCAGCTTTCCGGCGGCCAGCGCCAGCGCGTCGCCATGGGCCGGGCGCTGGTGCGCGACCCCAAGCTGTTTCTCTTCGACGAGCCGCTCTCCAATCTCGACGCCAAGCTGCGCGTCGACATGCGCATCGAGATCAAGCGGCTGCACGCAACCACCGGCACCACGATCGTCTACGTCACCCACGACCAGATCGAGGCGATGACGCTGGCCACCAAGATCGCGGTGATGCGCGACGGCGAGGTGCAGCAGTTCGGCACGCCTGCCGAAATCTACAACAACCCGACCAACCTGTTCGTCGCCGACTTCATGGGCTCGCCGGCGATGAACCTGATCCCGGCGACGATCGGCGGCAATGGCAACGCGCTTTCCGTGGTGCTGCAGCGCGAGGCGCGCGAGCCGATCTCGCTGCCGCTGGCCGATGCGCCGACTGGTCTGTCGGCATTCCACGACAAGCCGATCATTTTTGGCGTCCGTCCCGAGGCCCTGACCGATCCTGAAGGAGCCGAACGCAACGCATCGAACATCGCCACCGCCGATTGTCACATCGAGGTCGTGGAGCCGGCCGGCTCCGACACCTTCGCCGTCACCAATCTCGGCGGCAAGGCGGTGGTGGCGCGTCTGCGCGCCGACGCCAACATCCAGCCCGGCACCAGCACGCCGCTCGCCTTCAACCTGACCAAGGCGGTGTTCTTCGATCCGGCGACCGAGAACCGCATCCTCTGACAGCCATGACAAACCCGGACATCGTCATCATCGGCTCCGGCATCGGCGGCGCCACGATCGCTTCCGGCCTTGCCGGCAGTGGCGCCTCGATCCTGATGCTGGAGCGCGGCGAACTATTGCCGGCGACGCCGCACACGCGCGACACGCGCGCCATCTTCGTCGTCGGCCACTACCGGCCGAAGGAGATGTGGCGCGAGGCCGGGGGTGCTGCGTTCAATCCCGGCAATTATTACTATGTCGGCGGCAATTCGAAATTCTATGGCGCGGTGCTGATCCGCTACCGCAGGCAAGACTTTTCTGTCATGGAGCACTATGGCGGCGTCTCGCCGGCCTGGCCGTTCTCCTATGAGGAATTCGAGCCCTGGTATTCCAGGGCCGAGCAGCTTTTTCGCGTGCGCGGCGCACTCGGCGAAGACCCGACCGAACCGTTCCACTCGATCCCCTACCCCTTCGGGCCGGTGCCGGACGAGCCGCCGATCGCCCGCGCCCGCGCCGAACTCATGGGCCTCGGCCTGCATCCGGCATCGCTGCCGCTCGGAGTCGACATCGATGCCTGGCTAAAGGACGGCAAGACAGGCTGGGACGCGTTTCCCAACACCGGGACCGGTAAGGTCGACGCCCAATCGGGGCCGCTGACAGCGGCACTTGCCGACCGGAACATCAGGCTCGAGACCGGTGCTCATGTCGAATACCTCGAAGCCTCATCGGATGCCAGGACGATCGCCGCCGTTCACTATCGCCAGGATGGCAGGCTGAAGAAAGTGACGCCGAAACTGGTCATCCTCTCGGCCGGCGCGGTCAATTCCGCCGCCATCCTGCTGCGTTCGCCGTCCCCGAACGGAAACGGCCTTGCCAACCGCTCCGACCAGGTCGGCCGCAACTTCATGAACCACAATTCGAGCGCCATGCTGGCGATCGATCCGCGCCGCAGGAACACCTCCGTCTACCAGAAGACGCTGATGCTCAACGACTACTATCTATCCGACGGCAAGGGCGGCAAGCCGCTCGGCAATGTCCAGCTTCTCGGCAAGATCGACGGTCATATGCTGAGGGCCAACGTCAAGCTTGCGCCCAAATTCGCGCTGGACTTCATGGCCGGCCACGCCGTCGACTGGTATCTGATGTGCGAGGACCTGCCGGACCCCGAAAGCCGCATCATGGTCGACGGCAAGGACATCGTCATGCAGTGGCGGCGCTCCAACATGCAGTCGCTCGACGGGCTGACCAGGGTGATGCGCGAGAACTTCCGCGCCTGCGGCTATCCGATCGTCCTGTCGCGGCCTTTCGACAAGCGCACGCCGTCGCACCAGTGCGGCACGGTCAAGATGGGCGACGATCCGGCGACCTCGCCGCTCGACCCGTTCTGCCGCTCGTTCGACCACAAGAACCTGTTTGTCGTCGACGCTGGCTTCCTGCCGAACTCGGCCGCGGTCAATCCGGCGCTGTCGATCGCCGCACAAGCGCTGCGCGTTGCCGACCACATCCGCAAGAGCGAGCTTGTCCTATGATCGGTCTGCGCCGCCCCTCATCCGCCTGCCGGCACCTTCTCCCCGTGAACGGGGAGAAGCCCGCTGGCCGCAACCCCGGCGCCTTTTTTGCAACGCTGGCGATTGGCGAAGCAGGCGATGAAGGCGTCCTTGTCCCCGTCACTATACGGGGAGAAGTGCCCGGCAGGGCGATGAGGGGCGGCGCTGACGTCCAAAGGAACATCTTCACATGAGCCGTCCGGCAGCCATCATCACCGGCGGCGCGCGCGGCATCGGCCTTGCCTGCGCCGAGGCGCTGGCCGATGCCGGCTTCGATATCCTTGTCGTGGACCTTGCCGAAAAGGCCGGCGACGGGGTTGCCGCTGACATCACCGCCCGCGGCGCGAAATTCGCCTACCATTGCGGCGACATTGCCGACCTCGACGACCATGCCGCATTGGTCGATGCCGCGACGAGCGCCTTCGGCCGCATCGACTGCCTGGTCAACAATGCCGGCATCGGCGCCGTGGTACGCGGTGACCTGCTGGAATTGAAACCGGAAAACTTCGACCGGATCCTCGCCATCAACCTGCGCGGCACCGTCTTCCTCAGCCAGGCCGTTGCCAGGGCGATGCTTGCGGCGCCGGGTGACCACCCGAAATCGATCATCACCATCACCTCGGTCAGCGCCGAAATGGCCTCGCCGGAACGTGCCGACTACTGCATCTCCAAGGCCGGACTTTCGATGTGGGTGAAAACCTTGGCGCTACGCCTCGCCGCCGAAAACATTGGTGTATTCGAGCTGCGGCCGGGCATCATCCACACCGACATGACCGCGGGGGTAACCGCCAAATACGATGCGCTGATCGACGGCGGGCTGGTGCCGGCAAGGCGCTGGGGCGAAGCCGCCGATGTCGGCGCCGCCGTAGTGGCACTCGCCGGCGGCAAACTCGGCTTTTCGACCGGCTCGATCATCAATGTCGACGGCGCGCTGTCGGTGCCGAGGCTGTGAAAAGGTGACGCCATGACCGACTACATAATCGTCGGCGCCGGCCCGGCCGGCTGCGTGCTGGCCAACCGGCTGAGCGAAGAGCCATCGAATTCAGTGCTGCTGCTCGAAGCGGGCGGCAAGGACTGGCACCCGCTGATCCACATGCCGGCCGGTTTCGCCAAGATGACCAAGGGCATCGCCGCCTGGGGCTGGTCGACCGTGCCGCAAAAGCACATGAAGGACCGCGTCTTCCGATACACGCAGGCCAAGGTGATCGGCGGCGGCTCCTCCATCAACGCCCAGATCTACACACGCGGCAATGCCCGCGACTACGACGCCTGGGAGAAGGAAGAAGGCCTTGCCGGCTGGGGCTATCGCGACCTGCTGCCCTATTTCAAGCGGGCCGAGAACAACCAGCGCTACGCCAACGATTTTCACGGCGACCAGGGTCCGCTCGGCGTGTCGAACCCGATTGCGCCGCTGCCGATCTGCGAGGCTTATTTCCGCGCTGGGCAGGAGATGGGCATTCCCTTCAATCCCGACTTCAACGGGGTAGCCCAGGAAGGCGTCGGCTATTACCAATTGACGCAGAAGAACGCGAGACGCTCCTCCGCCTCGGTCGCCTATCTCAGGCCGATCCGCGCGCGAAACAACCTGACCGTCAGGACCGATGTGCTGGTCACGCGCATTGTCATCGACAAGGGCCGCGCCGTCGGTGTCGAGATCGTCGACAGGCCGGGCGGCCAGCCGACGACCTTGCGTGCCGAACGCGAAGTCATCGTCTCGTCCGGCGCCATCGGCTCGCCGAAGCTCTTGATGCAGTCGGGCATCGGCCCGGCCGACCATCTGAAGTCGGTCGGCGTGACGCCGGTGCACGATCTGCCCGGCGTCGGTTCCAACCTGCAGGATCATCTCGACCTGTTCGTCATTGCCGAATGCACCGGCGACCACACCTACGACAACTACGCCAAGCTGCACCGGACGGTATGGGCCGGCCTGCAATACCTGCTGTTGAAAAAAGGCCCGGTTGCCTCCAGCCTGTTCGAGACCGGCGGCTTCTGGTACGCTGACCCGACCGCCGCCTCGCCCGACATCCAGCTCCATCTCGGCCTCGGCTCCGGCATCGAGGCCGGTGTCGAAAAACTGAAAAATCCGGGCGTGACGCTGAACTCGGCCTTCCTGCGCCCGCGTTCGCGCGGCACGGTGCGGCTGAACAGCGCCGACCCCGCCGACCACCCGCTGATCGACCCGAACTACTGGTCCGATCCCTACGATCGTGACATGTCGATCAAGGGGCTCAGGCTGGCGCGCGAGATCATGCGGCAGAAAGCGCTAGCCCCCTACGTGCTGCGCGAGGTGCTGCCGGGACCGGCACTCACCAGCGACGACGAGCTGTTCGACTATGCCTGCCGCAGTTCCAAGACCGACCACCACCCTGTCGGCACCTGCCGCATGGGCCATGATGCGATGAGCGTGGTGACGCCCGATCTCAGGCTGCGTGGCATCGAGGGCCTGCGCGTCTGCGACGCCTCGGTGATGCCGCGCATCCCCTCCTCCAACACCAATGCGCCGACGATCATGGTCAGCGAAAAGGGCGCCGATCTGATCCTTGGCCGCGACCCGCTGCCGCCGGCCGTGTTTTCCACCAACCAAGCGGCATGAGATTCCAAGAATGATCAGGCACTGTGTTTTCGTTCGATTCCGCAATGACGTCACCGACGACGAGCGCGCGGCAATCCATGCCGATCTTGAGGCGCTGCGGTCGGTGATCGACGGCATGGCCAAGGTCGAATTCAGCGCCAATGTCAGCCCAGAACCGTTCGCGTGCGGCTTCACGCACGGCTTCACCATCGACTTCAGCGATGCCGCCGCACGCGACGCCTACCTGGTGCATGAGGCTCACAGCCGAGCCGGCGCTCGGCTGGTCGCGGCGCTTGAAGGCGGAACCGACGGGCTGATGGTGTTCGACCTCGAGATAGGCGCTTAATGCATGTCGCGCAAAAGCATGCCCTCGGGCACTGACCCGAGGGTGTGCAGCGGTTTTGCGTTAACGACATGCATAAAACAACAACCTAAAGCGCGTCGCGTGAGGTCGATCGAACGCGACGCGCTTTAGCCTATCCAAGCCTCAGCGCGACGACGCCGGCAACAATGCTGAGCACGGCGGCACCGCGCCAGGCGGTCATCTTCTCGCCAAGCGCAAACACCGAGATCATCATGGCGAACAGGATCGAGGTTTCGCGCAGCGCCGCGACCGAGGCGATCGGCGCCTTGGTCATCGCCCACATCACGATCCAGTAGGCGGCGCCGCTGAGCACGCCGGTGTACACGCCCGCCTTCCAGTCGCGCGCCAGCACCGGCAGCGCTTTTGGTCCGCGAAAGATCAGGCACAGCACCAGCGCCCACAGCGCATCGCAGACGAACAGCCATGCGGCATAGCTGGACGCCGTCGCGGCCAGCCGCGCGCCGCTGCCGTCGGACAGCGTATAGCTGGCGATGAAGATCGAGGTGCCCAGCGCAAAGCCGACGGCGCGCAGGTTCAGCCTTTCCAGATGCGCGCCGCCGCGAAACGACAGCACCAGCGTCCCGGCCGACAAGAGAACAATGCCGAGAATGGCGAGCGGCGCCGGAACTTCGGCGACCACCACGATGCCGCCAAGTGCAGCCAGCAGAGGTGCGGTGCCGCGCGCCAGCGGATAGGTCTGGGCGAAATCGCCGGCCCTGTAGGCGGCGATCAGGAACGTCCTGTAGCCCATGTGGAAGATTACCGAGGCGATGATATAAGGCCACACGTCCGCTTTCGGCACCTCGACGAAAGGCAGCGCCAGAAGCGCCACGGCGCCCATGCCGAGCGTCATCAGCGTGATCGACAAAAAGCGGTCGAGATGAACCTTGACCAGCGCGTTCCAGATCGCGTGCATGGCGGCGGCAGCAAGCACCGCGAAGAAGACGAACAAGGTCATCGGCGGCTCATGCGCCTTCGGCCCCCGTCGCGAACGGCGTTTCCAGGTCGATGTCGACCCGCAGCGGAAAATGGTCGGAGGCGATTTCGCCGACATCGGCACTGGCCGAGCGCACCCGCCCCGCCAACATGCCGCCGACGAAGCAATGGTCGAGCCGTCGCTTTGCCAGCCTGCCGTCGATGGTCTTCACATGGGTATGGAAATCCGCCGTCGGGTCGCTGGCGACGGCGGCGGCATCGACAAAACCGTTGAGATAGGCAGCACCGCGATGGTACGGCGTGCTGCCAACGATGCGCCGGTACTCGGCGCTGCCCGGCTCCATGTTGAAATCGCCCAACCAGATCGCCGCCAGCGGGTTTTCCGGCTCCGGCTCGCCATTGCTCCAGTTGCGCACGGGCTCATCGTCGGCGCCGCTCCACGGGCCGCCGTCGGACGGCGCGCGGCGATGCTCGGCGAGCAGATAGTCGATCTGCTCCAGCCGCTCTTCGGCGGCGATATGCGCCAGATGCAGCGACAGCACCCGCACCGGACCGGCAGGGGTGTGGATCATGCATTCCAGCGCTGCGTTGCGGGTGTTGAGCGGACGCACGGTGCGGCGCAGCGGCAGCGTGTGCAGGCGCGACCAGACGATCGGCAGCTTGGACAGGACCATGGTGCCGAATTGCCGCCGCCGGTTGACGATGCGGCCGTCACGCCGCTCGCAGGCGTCCATGTCGAAGGCCGGCCCATAAACCCAATAGTATTCGGGCAGCAGTCGCGAAAGGATTTCCGGCTGGTCATCCTCGTTGCTGCGCAGCCAGTGCCGTTCCACTTCCTGCAACGCGATGATGTCTGCGCCAGCGACAACCTCGGCGGAACGCGCGAGATCGTAGCGGCCGTCGCTGCCGAAACCGTACTGGATGTTGTAGCTGACCAGCTTCATTGCTTAACCGGCTCAATTTCGTGATGGCAGTAGCGGTTTGGCGGATTGGTTGCAATGTGCAGCCGGATGCAGAGAGCTTGGGCCAGATAGCGCAGCTAAGTCGTCAGCGGCTGGAATCGTCCCGGCGGAGAGGCGGCCAGTTCCGACCAGTCGATTTCCTCCTCCAGGCGATGATACGCTTCGTCGCCGATCGTCCCGTCGATACGCAATTGCTCCAGCGCGTCACGCTGGCTCTTGATGGCATAGAGGCGCAACCTGTCGTACTCGGTCGCTGCCTGGGCGTCCTCCGGGTTTTCAGCGATCGTGCGCTGTGCGGCAAATTGCTCGCGGACCACGGCCGCGGCATTCGATGTCTTGCCGCTCAACACGTCCAGCGCGGCCTGCATGATGGCGACGCGTGCCTGCGCGACCTCGCGGTCGACAGTTCCGTCCGGATCGAGACGAAGCAGGCGCAGCAGCGGCTTCAGGCTGATGCCTTGCAGCACCAGGGTGCCGAGGACGACCGAGAAAGCGGCGAGTACGATTGGGTCGCGGCCGGGAAAGTCAGCTGGCAAGGCAAATGCTGCCGCAAGGGTAACCAGACCGCGCATGCCGCACCACCCGATCAGCACGCCGCCGCGAAATGACGGCGCCTCGGCCTGCCGTTCCGCGTCACCGAAGCTGGCGAGCCACCTCATGATCGCGCCGCATCCCAGCACCCAGACGAGACGCGAGACGATGACGACAGCCAGCACGGCTGCGGCGAAGACGAACGCTTCGACCTGCCCCTGCTCGGCAAGTCGGCCGACGATCGACCGTGCCTGAAGTCCCATCAGGACGAAGGCCAGCACGTTGAGCACGAACACCGCCGTCTCCCAGACCGAATAGGAGCTGACGCGATTTCTGGCCGGCATGCGGCGCGGCGCGGTGCGCGCGATGGTCATGGCATAGACGACGATCGTTATGATGGCGGAGAGCCCGATCCTGTCGGCCAGGATCCAGACGCCGAACGTTCCGGCGAATTGCACCACCGTGCCGCTCGCCGGATCTCTGATGCGGCTGAGGGTGACGAGAGACAATCGGCCGAGCACGTAACCAGCGGCAAGGCTGCCGACCGTCGACAGCAAGATCATCGGAACCGCGCTGCTCAGCAGGATGGAGCCGGCGGCTGCGGAAACCGCCATGCGGTAGATCAGCAGTGCCGTGGCGTCGTTGAGCAGGCTTTCGCCTTGCAGGATCGCGGTGACGCGGTGCGGCACCTTGAACTGTCCAAGCACGGCCGACGCCGCCACGGCATCGGGCGGCGCCACGATCGCGCCCAGGGCAATGGCCGCAGCGATCGGCAGGCCTGCCATCGTCCATCCAACGAGCGCCACGGCAGCGGTGGTGAAAACGACGGCGCCAAGCGCCAGCAGGACAAGCGGCAGCCTGTAGCGATTAAGATCGCGCAGCGACGTGTCGTAGGCCGCGTCAAGAAGCACCGGCGCGATGAACAAGGCAAGCGCCAGTTCGGGATCGATCTCGATGGTCGGCGCAAACGGCAGAAAGGCGATGCCCGCGCCTGCCAACGCCAGCAACGACGGATAGGGAACCTGGAGACGCCGCGACAACGCCGTCAGCGCGACGGCGATCAGCAGGAGAACAAGGGTCAGCTCGAAAAGCGCCATGCCTTATCGTAGCGGCGAAGCCGGGCGATTGGCACTGCAAAAACGGCGATGGCTCGGCTGGTGAATGGTGAATGGTGAATGGTGAATGGTGAATGGTGAATGGTGAATGGTGAATGGTCGCTTGCAGACAAATCCCGGCGCGTAAAGCGCCTTCTTGCTATTCACTATTCACTATTCACTATTCACTACTCACACCATTCACTCTTCCCCTAATGCAGCACCAGCATGTCGCCCGACGAGAACGAAATCTCGGCCTTCTCGCCGACAGCGGGCGGCGGCGCGGCCGGGCTGTTGAACGTGTCGAGCGACACCGTGCTGCCGCCGATGCCGACGCGAACCCGGATGACCGAGCCGAGGAAGTGCACTTCGGTGATCTCGCCCGAAAGACTGGAGTCGCGGCCGGGATGGCGGCCGAGCGAAATCGCCTCGGGCCGCAGCGCCAGCGACAGCGTGTCGCCGGACTTGGAGCCGTTTAGCTTTCCCTGCAGCGAGACCTCTTGCGAATTGACGCGCACCTTGCCCGAGGCTGCATCGGTGACGGTGCCTTCGAGCACGTTCAGCGTGCCGACGAAATTGGCGACGAACTTGGTCGCCGGCCGGTTGTAGATCTCGAACGGCGTGCCGACCTGCTCGGCCTTGCCGCCATACATGACGGCGATGCGGTCGGAGATCGACAGCGCCTCTTCCTGGTCGTGGGTGACGAAGATGGTGGTGATGCCGAGCTTCTTCTGGATCGAGCGGATTTCCTCGCGCAGCGACACGCGCACCTTGGCGTCGAGCGCCGATAACGGCTCGTCGAGCAGCAGGAGCTTCGGCTTCGGCGCAATCGCCCGCGCCAGCGCGATGCGCTGCTGCTGGCCGCCGGAGAGCTGATAGGGATAGCGGTCGCCCATCTGCGGCAGCTTGATGAGGTCGAGCATCTCGGCAACGCGCCTGTCGGCATCGGCCTTGGGCATGCCCGCGACCTTCAGCCCGAAGCCGATGTTTTGCGCCACGGTCAGGTTGGGAAACAGCGCATAGGCCTGGAACACCATGCCGACATTGCGCTGGTTGGGCTTGAGCCGGGTGATATCCTTGCCGGCCACGACGATCTTGCCGGCGCTCGGCTCCTCGAAGCCGGCGACCATACGCAGCACCGTCGTCTTGCCGCAGCCCGATGGCCCGAGGAAGGAGACGAATTCGCCCGGCTCGACGTCGAGGTTGAAATCCTGGACCACGGTGGTGGCGCCGAAGGATTTTCGCACATGCTGGATGGAGAGGAATGGCTCGGCCATGGCTTTTTTTCTTTCGGTCAGTACTTTTCGGTCAGTTTGGCCGGTTCGCCGATCGCGGCGCAAAACGCGACAGGATCTGGATCAGCGACATGCACGCCCAGGTAATGGCGAAGGCGATGATGGCAAGTGCCGCCGGCTCATAGGCGCGATTGGCGCCGATGTTCTGCAGGTAGGGACCGAAGGCCGGCCGATTGAGCAGGCTGGCCATGGTGAATTCGCCGAGGACGATAGCGAAGGTAAGGAAGGCGCCCGACAATACCGCGATCAGCACATTGGGCAGAATGACACGGGCGATGATCGTGCCCCAGCCGGCGCCGAGGATCTGCGCCGCTTCCGTCAGCGTGCGCACGTCGATAGTGCGAAGCCCGGTGTCGACGGCGCGGTACATATAGGGCAGCGCCAGCGTCGCATAGCCGATGACCAGCAAGGCGTTGGTGCCCGTGTCGCTCGCCAGGAACGGCAGCGGCGAGTTCGATCCGTACATTCTGATGTAGCCGAAGACGATGACGATGGCGGGGATAACCAGCGGCAGCAGAGTGATGAACTCGACGACCGGTCTCAGTTGCGGCAGCCGTAGCCGGATCCAGTAGGCGGTGGGCACAACAATGAGCACGCCGAGGATGATGGTGAAGATGGCGGCAAGCACCGAATAGCCGAAGGTCGCCTGGAAGCGGGGGTCGCCTAGCACGACCTCGTAGGCGTCGAAGGAATAGACCCCGCGCCGCATGCGCATCGAGAATTCCACGGTCGCGATCAGCGGAATGAAGAAATAGGCCGCGCCCAGCGCGAAGACGACCCAGGCCCAGAAACGTCCGCTCTTCATTTGAGCCACCTTTCGCTGCGCGTCCGGAACCAGATGTAGAAGACGTTGGCGAGGCCGGTGATGACGATCATGCCGAAGGCAATGGCATAGCCGAGATGCGGGTTGTGCAGCACGTCGCCGCGGATCTGTGCGTAAAGCACGATGGGAATGATGTTGAGCGACGAGCCGGTCAGCGCATAGGCGGTGGCGATAGCGCCGAAGGCGTTGGCAAACAGCAGGATGACGGTGCCGAGAAAACTCGGCCATATCACTGGGATGACGACCATGCGCCAGTATTGCGCCGTGGTGGCGCCAAGCGTCGCGGCCGCCTCGCCCCATTCCTTCTTCAGTCCGTCGATCGCCGGCGTGATGATGACCACCATCAGCGGGATCTGGAAATAGACATAGGTCAGCGTCAGACCCCAGAACGACAGGATGTTGAAGCCGTGGGCGTAAATGTTGAGGCCGAACACGGTGTTCAGGATCACCGTCGCGAGGCCGAGCCGGCCGAGCGTAGCGAGGAACGCAAAGGCTAGCGGCACGCCGGCGAAATTCGAAGCCACGCCGGAAAAGGTCAGCGTCGCCGAACGTATCCAGTTCGGCAGGCCGCCGCGCACGATGGCAATGGCAATGGCTAGACCGGCAAATGCCCCGATGAGCGACGAAGCGAGGCTGATCTTGATCGAGATCCAGTAGGCGGCAAGGATAGTGGGCAGCCTGCAGTTTCCGTCGACCCAGGAGATCCAGGAATCATATTGGCACTGTATGTAGTTCGACAGATTGGGTGGGTCGAAGATACCGACAATGTTGTCGAAGGTGAACGTGCCGGCAGCGTTCTGGAAGGCGCCAAGCACCAGATAGAGTGTGGGCAGGACCAGGAACATGATGGCGAAGATGAAGAACGGCGCCACGCCCAGCCATTGCGTCGGCAGCCGAAACGCGCGCGCCTCGCTGGGCGGCGCCGTCTTCCCGGCAATCGCGTGATCGGAAAGCGAGAGATCGGTCATGCGCCGGCTACCGTCTTATCGCATCGGCCCGAAAATCGAACTCGATTTTCGGAAAGCACGATGCGGAAATTTGAGTTCTAGAGCCTACTTTGTGCGTCCGACGCACGTCGCTCTAGCGGGAATACCGGGCGGCGGTGAAGCCGCCCGGCGGTTTTCAACCTTACTGAACGTTGGCGCCGACGACGGCGTCCCAGTTCTTGGTGATGACTTCCTTGGCCTTGCCCTGCTCATCGAGCGACGGGAACACCGCGGCTTCATAGGATGCGGCCGGCGGCAGCTTGGCCATCACGTCCTCCGGGATTTTGCCGTTCTTGGCGAGATCGTTGAAGCGGATCGGGTGGCAATAGCCCTTCAGCCAGCCGATCTGGCCTTCGTCGGAATAGAGATATTCCAGCCAGAGCTTGGCAGCGTTCGGATGCGGCGCGTAGGCGCTGATCGCCTGCACGTAGACGCCCGCGACGACACCGGTCTTCGGCACGACGACGTCGACCGGCGGGTTGCCTTTCAGCGTGTCGCGGCCGGCAAGCGCGTTGTAGTCCCAGTTGATCAGGATCGGTGTCTGACCCTGTGCAAGCGTCGCCGGCTTGCCGATGACCGGGACGAAATTGCCGGCGGCATTGAGCTTCTTGAAGAACTCGAGGCCGGCAGTACCTGCGGCTTCACCGGCCGCGGCGCCGCTTGAAAGACCAGCGGCGTAGACCGCCTGGATTGCCTGATTCGAGGCGCGTGGATCACCGGCGAGCGCGACTGCGTTGGCGTATTCCGGCTTAAGAAGATCGGCCCAATCAGTCGGCACTTCCTTGACCAGATCCTTGTTCACCATCATCGCCAGCACGCCGTAATAGTCGCCGGTCCAGTAGCCTTCGGGATCCTTGGCGCTGTCGGGGATCGTGTCCCAGGTCGACACCTTGTAGGGTTGGATCAGGCCGTCGGCCTTGGCGGTCGGGCCGAAGGACAGGCCGACGTCGATGACGTCGGGCGCCTGCGGGCCCTTATTGTCCTTGTTGGCCTTGATCGCCTCGATCTCGTCGCCGGAGCCGGCATCGGGGTTGAGCTCGTTGACGGTGATTTCCGGATATTTCGCCTTGAAGCCGGCGATCACCGCGCCATAGCCGCACCAGTCATGCGGCAGCGCGATGGTGGTGAGTTGGCCTTCCGCCTTGGCGGCGGCGACCAGTTCATCCATTGACTGCGCCGACGAGATGGCAGAGGTCGCCATCAGGGCGACGGCCGTAAGGGAAAGTACTTTTCCCGTGAATTTGAACATGTGTTCTCTCCGTTGAACTGACGCCGTTGGACGCCTGCGATGCGGTATCGTTTTCGTGTGACAGCCCGATGAATGGTTTGTGAAAGCGATGCCCTGCAGTACGAAAAAGTAAACTCTTTTTAACCGGCTGTAGCAATCGCCTCGCAACTATTTTTCCGGCTAACGAGTTTCCGTCTTACCTTTCATCTTTCCCCCTTTCTTTGCCCTCAATTTCCCGGATCAGTTTCCGGCGCGAATACTGTGTCAGGCGGTGCCGGCAATGGCATTTTCGAGCAGCGTCAGCGCCGCCTTCCTGGTCAGCTTGACCGGGTTGCCGCCGGCGGTCGGATCGACCACCGCCATGTCGGCGATCAGGCCCTTGCGCTTCTTGTCCATGTCGAGCCCCTGGATCAGGCCCGGCAGCGCGTGCGGCACCTTCAATTCCTTGCGCAGCTTGGTGACGGCCTTGGCGAAGCCGTCGAAGCCGCCCTTGATGCCGCAATAAGCCGCGAGCCGGGCGATGCGCGCCTCGATGGCGTCGCGGTTGAAGGCCAGCACGTAAGGCATGAACACGGCGTTGGTCATGCCGTGATGGGTGTCGTAGAGCGCGCCGATCGGATGCGACAGCGAGTGGATGGCGCCCAGCCCTTTCTGGAAGGCGGCGGCGCCCATCGCGGCGGCGCTCATCATGTGGGCGCGGGCGACGAGATCCTTGCCGTTGGCGAAGGCTTTCGGCAAGTTTTCGAAGACGAGCCGCACGCCTTCGACGGCGATGCCGTCGGCCATCGGATGATAGCCCGGCGCGCAATAGGCTTCGAGGCAATGGGCGAGCGCATCCATGCCGGTGCCGGCGGTGATGAAGCCCGGCATGCCGACCGACAGTTCCGGATCGGCGATGACGATGGCCGGCAAAAGCTTCGGATGGAAGATCACCTTCTTGGTGTGGGTCGCTTCATTGGTGATGACGCCGGCGCGGCCGACTTCCGAGCCGGTGCCGGCCGTGGTCGGCACGGCGATGATCGGTGCGATCGCGTCGGCGTTGGCGCGCGTCCACCAGTCGCCGATATCCTCGAAATCCCAGACCGGCCGCGTCTGGCCGGCCTGGAAAGCGATCAGCTTGCCGAGGTCGAGCGCCGAGCCGCCGCCGAAGGCGATGACGCCGTCATGCTTGCCCTTCTTGAACACCGCAATCCCGGCGGTCAGATTGGAGTCCACCGGGTTCGGCTTGACCTCGGAAAACACACCATAGGGCACCTTGGCGTCGTCGAGGATCTTCAACGTCGAAGCGACGACCGGAAGTTTGGCCAGCCCAGGATCGGTGACGAACAGCGGCCGCTTGATGCCGGTGGCATCAAGCACATCAGGCAATTCCTTGATGCGCCCCGCGCCGAAGCGCACGGTCGTCGGATAGTTCCATTTGGAAATCAATTTTGTCATTTCTGTCTTTCGAAAAAATCAGATGGCTTCACGCAGATGATATGATTTCGGCCTCGTCAGATTGTCGTAGCCGATGGCCGAGAGTGCGGCGCCCTTGCCGGTGTCCTTGACGCCGGTCCAGACCAGCGCCGGATCGAGATAGTCGCAGCGGTTCATGAACACGGTGCCGGTCTCGACGCGATCACCGATCGCCGCCGCATGCTCGGTGTCGCTGGTCCAAATCGAGGCCGTCAGACCGTAGGGGCTGTCGTTCATCAGCGCGATCGCCTCTTCGTCGTTGCGCACCTTCATGATGCCGACGATCGGCCCAAAGCTCTCCTCGCGCATGACGCTCATCTGGTGATCGACTTCGGTCAGCACTTCCGGCGCCAGATAGGGCGAGCTTTGCTCGTCGTTGGCCACCCTCATGTTGATATGCGCTTTGGCGCCCTTGCGCAGGGCCTCGGCCTTCTGCTCGCGGATCAGGTCGGCAAAGCGCGCCTGGGCCATCGGCCCCATTGTCGTCGCCTGGTCGAGCGGGTTGCCGACGACGTAGTTCCTGGTTTCAGCGATGAAGCCTTCGACGAATTCGTCATAGACCTTCTCGTGGACATAGACGCGCTCGATGCCGCAGCAGCACTGGCCGGAATTGTAGAAGGCGCCGTCGACTAGGTTGGCGACGGCATGGTCGATCTTGGCGTCGGCCAGGACATAGGCCGGATCCTTGCCGCCGAGTTCAAGGCCTAGCGTCATGAAGGTGCCCGCTGCGGCCTTTTCGATGGCGCGGCCGCCGGCAACCGAGCCGGTGAAATTGACATGGTCGATCTTGCCCGAGCCGAGCAGTTTTTCGGTCTGCGCATGGTTCATGACGAGGTTCTGGAACAGACCCTTGGGCAGGCCTGCCTTGTCGAACGCCTGTTGAAAACGTTCGCCGACCAGCAGCGTCTGCGCCGCATGCTTGAGGATGACGGCGCTGCCGGCCATCAGCGCCGGCACGATGGTGTTGACGGCGGTGAGATAGGGATAGTTCCACGGCGCAATCACCAGGACCACGCCGAGCGGCACCTTCTTCACATAGCGGCGAAACCCGTCCTTCGGATTGGAGGCCATCACCGGCTTCAGTGCCGCTTCGGCGATCTCGACCATGTAGCTGGTGCGTTCCCTGACGCCGCCGAACTCGCCGCCATAGCGGACCGGGCGGCCCATCTGCCAGGCGATCTCCGGCACGATCTCGTCGGTCATGGCGACCAGCGCTTCCAGCATGGCGAGCATGTACTTGCCGCGCTCGACGATCGGCGTCTCGGCCCATTTCTCCTGCGCCGCCTTGGCACGCTCGACCGCCGCATTGATCGCCTGGTCCGTGGCGATGGGCCGTTCCGCATAGATCGAACCATCGACGGGAGATTTTATCTTGACCGTTTCGGTCATTCCTTGGGTCCTCGCAATTTACGACAATCTCGGTTTTGAGCCGCCCGCCCGTCCGGCAGCAAAGCTGAACGGCGACGCTGGCGTAGTTTAGTACCGCTCGAACCCCCTGTGCAGTTCCCAATCGGTAATGCGGCGGTCGTATTCGAACTGCTCCCAGTGCGCCGTATGGACATAATGCTCGAGCACGCCGTCGCCGAGCGCCTGCTTCAGCATCTCCGATTTCGCCAGCGTCTCGGTGGCGTCACGCAGGGTCTTCGGAATTTCCGGCAGCTGCGAGGCCTGATAGGCATCGCCGACGAAGGGTTTTTGCAGTTCAAGCTTTTCATCGATGCCGGCAAGGCCGGCCGCGATCAGCGCGGCGAAGGCGAGATAGGGGTTTAGGTCGGCGCCGCCGATGCGGCACTCCATGCGGATGCCCTTGGTGCCCTCGCCGCACAGGCGAAAACCGGCGGTGCGGTTGTCCTCGCTCCACATGATCTTGGTCGGCGCGAAGGTGCCGGCCTGGAAGCGCTTGTAGGAGTTGACGTAGGGCGCCAGAAACCAGGTGAATTCCCTGGCATATTTGAGCTGGCCCGCCGCCCATTGCTGGCCGAGCGTCGACAGTGTCCATTCGGCCTTTCTGTCGTAAAAAAGCGGCGTCTCGCCGTCGGCGCTCCACAGCGAATTGTGGATATGGCTGGAATTGCCGGCCAGCCCGTAATTGTACTTGGCCATGAACGAGACCGCCTTGCCTTCGGACTCGGCGATTTCCTTGGCGCCGTTCTTCAGGATGACGTGGCGGTCGGCCATCTCGAGCGCCTCGGCATAGCGGACATTGATTTCTTCCTGGCCCGGACCCCACTCGCCCTTGGAGTTCTCGATCGGAATGCCGGCCGCCTGCATCTCGTTGCGCAGCCGGCGCATGACGCCTTCTTCCTTGGTGGTGATGCCGATCTGGTAGTCGCCGATATAGGGCGAGGCTGTGTCGAGGCCTTGCCAGTGCTTCTTGCGGACGGAATCGTAGGTTTCGCTGAACAGATAGAATTCGAGCTCGGAGGCGAAATAGCCGAGATAGCCGCGCTCGGTCAGACGCTTGACCTGCTTCTTCAGGATGGCGCGCGGCGAATGCGGAAGGTCGTCATGGCTGTGGTGGTCGAGCACGTCGCAGATCACCAGCGCCGTCTTTTCCAGCCATGGAATGCGCCGCAGCGTCGACATATCCGGCTTCATGACGAAGTCGCCATAGCCTTTCGACCAGCTCGCCGCCCTGTAGCCGGGCACCGGTTCCATATCGATGTCGGCGGCCAGGAGATAGTTGCAGCCATGCGTCTCGTCATGGGCGGAATCGACGAAATACTGTGCCAGGAACCGCTTTCCCGCCAGCCGCCCCTGCATGTCGACAATGCACGCCAGCACCGTATCGACCTCACCGCTGGAGACCGCCTTTTTCAACTGATCGAACGAGAAATTTCCGGCCATTCTTGCAAGCTCCGCCGCCCTTGTGGCGCTTCGAGAGTTCAAATCTGGACCCGGCCGCGGGAAGCGGCCGGGTAGGTTTCGGGTTCGAGACAGGTCAGGCTTTCTGCGCGTGCTCCAGCGCGAACTCTTCTTCCGGCGAGAGGATCAGCTTGTGACGGCCGACCAGCCCGAAATAGACGATCGCGATGGCGAACCACAGCGCCACCCAGACCACGCCCTTGGTGAAGTTCGCGTCCTGAATCTGGTAGAGCAGGGTGACCACGCCGATGATGATCGTCAGCACGGCGCCCGGGACGCCGAGCGGGCTGCGATAGGGACGTTCCATGTTCGGCTGGTTCTGGCGCAGCAGGATGAAGGACACCGCCTGCAGGATGTAGGAGAACATCGCGCCGAACACCGCCATATTCAGCAACACCGAGCCGATGAGCGAACCTGCCGTAGCGCCGCCAAGCGCGAACCACATGATCAGCATGATGCCGAAGCCGACGATGGCGCCCGCAAACATCGCCACATACGGCGTCTTGTACGATTTGTGGGTGACCGACAGCGCCGACGGGAAATAGCCGGCGCGGCTCAGCGAATAGACCTGGCGGCCCATGGCGAAGATGATGGTGTGGAAGCTTGCGATCAATCCAATCAGCGCGATGACGCCAAGCAGCACTGCGCCCGAGTCGCCATAAATCGCCCGGAACCCGTCAAGCAGAGGCTCGCCGGAAGTCGCGAGCTTGAACGAACCAACGCCGACGACCGACGGGTTGAGCAGCACGATCATGAAGGCCGAGACCATCAGCGTCAGCATGCCGGCGATAATGCCGCGCGGCATGTCGCGCTTGGGGTCGACCGATTCTTCCGCCGCCAACGGTAGCTGCTCGATCGCCAGGAACAGCCACACCGCAAAAGGCAACGTTGCCAGCACGCCCGACAAGCCGAACGGGAACATCGAGCCATTGCCTTCGGGAAGCTCCATCGCCGCTCCGTCCGGACCGACGCCGATGTTCAGCGCCCAGCGCGAAAAGTCCATGCTCGGGATGGCGCTGATCCAGAACACGATCAGCACGGCCAGCGACAGCAGCGTGACGATCAGGGTGACGCGGAAGGACAGCGCGACGCCGAAAATATTCAACGCCAGGAACAGCCCATAGGTCACCAGCCACCAGAGTGGTGGCCAGACGCTGGAGTCGGGAAAGGCGACCGACCAGATGCCTCCCATATAGGAGCCGATGAAGAAGGCGATGACGGCGGGCGTCACCACATACTCGACGTTTTCGCAAAGCCCGGTGATGAAGCCGCCCCACGGCCCCATCGCCGTCCGGGCGAAGGAGTAGGCAGCGCCGGTGTGCGGCAAAGCCGGGCTCATCTCGGCGATCGAGAAGACGAGGCCGACATACATGATGGCGATGATGATGCCGGCCACCAGCATGCCGCCCCAGCCGCCTGTCCCGAATCCGAAATTCCAGCCCGAAAAATGCCCGGATATGACGGCGCCGACGCCGAGCGCCCACAGATGCCAGACATTGGCGTGACGCACCAGTTGCCGGTCCTCGAAATAAGATTTGTCGCGCTTCGCGTATGCGACGCTGCCAACTTGCTTCGTATTACCGCCTGCCATTTGAAAGTCCCCTTCTTCTTGTCAGTTGACCGGTTCCACCGGATGGCCGAGCCCGCCCCGGCCAGATCCCTGGGATCCGGATGACGGCTCGAGATCGGAAAAAATCCTCGCGAGCAGATCCGCCCATTTTCGCTGCCCGGCTTCGTCGGATATTTCGTCGTTGCGGATTTCGATCATCGCGCAGAGTAGCTCCCGCGGGCGCGCGTGCCGTTCCAGCGTGAAATAGACACGGTCGGCCGGCGAATAGGGTTCGTTGATGCCGACTGTGACGCCGGCGAGCCGCTGCAGCGCGGCGACGAGCGGCGCTGCCAGCCGACGATCCTCGTCATGGATGACGCCGATGTGCCAGGGCCGGCTCTTGCCGTTGTAGACCGGGTTGAAGGAATGGATTGAAACCAGCCGCGTCTCGAGCCCGCGCGCCAGTCTTGTGTCGATGATGTCAGCGACCGCATCGTGAAAAGGTTGCCAGGACAGGGCGATGCGCGCGGCGCGCTGCTTTTGCGACAGGCCGGCATTGCCCGGAATGGTTGTAGTCTCGCTGACCGGCGGCACCAGATCGGGTGCGTCGAGCGGGCGGTTGCAGTCGATGACAAGCCGCGAAATGCGGGTCTCGACCAGCGTCGCGTCAAGCGCCGCGGCCATGCGGCGGGCCACCGGCAGCGCGCCGGGATCCCAGGCGATGTGGCGGGAAAGCTCTTCGGCAGCAAGGCCGAGCGTTCCGAATTCCGGCGGCAGGAAATTGGAGGCGTGGTCGCAGGTCAGCACGAAAGGGCTCGATCCGCCGGGGTTCGTCACCCCTACGGTTTCAGGCGATGCAAGGCTGGCGGGCCGTGCTGTCTCCATTATCCTGTCGTCCCCGGGGAGCGCTGTATCGTATGTTACGTATTTTGCCTCATTGCGTCCCTGTGGATGATTTCATACAGTTTGTCCGGCTTTGTCAAACGCGATTTCGGGTCAAATGCGATTTCGGCAAAACGGCCGGGCATGGGGAAATGATGATTTCGAGCATTGCCGAACTGATCTCGGACCGCATCGGCACGATGCCGGCGGGCGAGCGCCGCGCAGCGCAGACGCTGATCGCCAGCTATCCGCTGATCGGCCTGAAGACGGTCGCCGAATTCTCAGCTGCCGCTGGCGTCTCCTCGCCGACGATCCTGCGTTTCGTCGCCCGCCTCGGCTTCCAGAACTACCCGGAATTCCAGTCGGCGCTGCAGGACGAACTGGCGGCGCAACTGCAGTCGCCGGCATCGCGCACTCTCAACCCGCCATCGCCGAACGGCGGCGCGGTGTCGCCGATGCTGGAGGCGACGCTCGACAACATGCGCGAAACGTTCAGGCACCTGTCCGACAAGCAGCTTGCCGACATCGTCGCAAAGCTTGCCGACCGACGAGGCAAAACCTTCCTGATCGGCGGCCGCTTCACCGATCCACTGGCGCGCTACATGGCCGCCCACCTCGCCATCATCCAGCCCAACGTCTTTCACCTCGCCGGACAGGAAAGCGTCTGGCGCGATCGGCTGATCGACATGGGCAAGCGCGACGTGCTGGTGATCTTCGACATCAGGCGCTACCAGGACAGCCTGGTCCGCTTCGCCGAGACGGCACACCAGCGCGGCGTGCAGATCGTGCTGTTCACCGACCAGTGGCTGTCGCCGATCGCCCGCTTTGCCCGCCATGTCATCGCCGGGCGCACCGCCGTGCCCTCGGCCTGGGATTCTTCGGCGGCGCTTTTCGTCGTGGCCGAAACGCTGATCGGCGCCGTCACCCGGCAGCTCGAGGCCGACGGCGCCAAACGCATCCGCGAGTTGGAAAGCCTGCGGTAGAGGCGCGGGCTGAACAGACGAACCCGACCAGCAGCAAAAAGTATTTTCAAGCAGTTTTTCAGCTACCCTCAGAATCACTTTTCGCAAGATACGCATTTGACGCATCATTTTTCATAAGTTAGAATCATTTTTCAGGGATTTTGGTGGATCGTACCAAAATTCGAACGCGAGGTACGGTTTTCATGGCTGCTCCGCAGGAGCATCAATTTTCAGGGCCGGTGAAGGTTTTTCAGGAACTGCGCCTTCCTGAAACCGCGACTCTTGCCGGCTACAGCGCGCTGATCGGGGCCTATGGGCTTGCCGTGCCTCTGCCGCGGACTCTCTCCGCCACCGGCGAGCATCACCGCATCACCGAGCGGGACGGCTGGCGCATCATGACGCCCCGGCATGCGCCGAATTCAACCCTTGAAGGCCACCTGACCTTCGCTCTCAAATACGAAGGACTGGACCTGGCAATCCTCAAGCGGCTGTTTCTGGCGACCGGAACCGCACCGATTGAAGCGCTTGTTCGCAAAAGCCCGACCGGCAGCTACGCCCGCCGGATCTGGTTTCTCTATGAGTGGCTGACGGACACGCGCCTCGATCTCCCCGACGCGACCGCCGGACGCTATGTTCCTGTTGTCGACCCCGAACTGCAATGGGCGGCGCAGGGCAAGACCGCTCCGCGCTACCGCGTGAAGGACAACCTGCCCGGCACGCCGTATTTCTGCCCGCTCGTGTTCCGCACCAAAGCCCTTGAAGAATTCATCGGCCTCGACCTGCCTCGGCGTGCGCAGGCGATCGTCGCGAACGTGCCGCGCGACCTGCTTGCTCGGACGGCCGCTTTCCTTCTGCTCAAGGACTCGCGATCAAGCTATGCGATAGAGGGCGAGCGTCCGCCGCAGGACCGCGTGCAGCGCTGGGGCCGCGCCATCGGCGAGGCTGGTCGTCAGCCGCTTGATCGCGATGAGCTGCTGCGCCTGCAAAGGATCGTGCTCGGCGATGCCCGCTTCGTGAAGCTCGGTTTTCGGCAGGAGGGCGGCTTCGTCGGCGCGCATGACCGCGACAACCGCATGCCGCTGCCCGATCACGTCAGCGCCCGGCCCGAGGACCTGGAATCGTTGATCGACGGCATGGTCGCGTTCGACCGCGGCCCCGCCCAAGGCCTCGATGCGGTCATCGTCGCGGCGATCCTCGCGTTCGGCTTCGTCTACATCCACCCATTCGAAGATGGAAACGGCCGCATTCACCGCTACCTGATCCATCATGTCCTTGCCGCGCGCGGCTTCAACCCGCCAGGAGTAGTGTTCCCTGTTTCGGCCGCGATACTGGAGAAAATCGACGAGTACCGGGGCGTGCTTGAGAGTTATTCGCAGCGCCTGCTGCCGCTGATCGAATGGCAGCCGACGCCGCAATTCAATGTCCGTGTCCTGAACGACACTGGGGATTTCTACCGCTTCTTCGACGCGACACCCCACGCCGAATTTCTCTACACCTGCGTCCGGCGGACGATAGAAAAGGATCTTCCCGACGAGACCGCCTTCCTGCGCCGCTACGATCAGTTCCGGCAGCAGGTCGACACCTTCATCGACATGCCCGAGCGTCTGACCGATTCGCTCTTTCGCTTCCTTCATCAGAACGGCGGCCGCCTTTCGAACCGCGCCCGTGAAAAGGAATTCGCCGCTCTAACGGATGACGAGGCGGCGCGGATCGAGGCGATCTACCACCAAACCTTCGGATCCGGCCTGCAGGCATGATCACCAGCCTCGTTGATCACCTCGAAACGTCGAGGCCGACGCTCAAGGTGAGCGTAAGGTCAAGTCCAGAACACGAGCCGACCTCCGTTCCCATGCAGAACCGGCAACCTCACAGATCGCGACCATTTTCGAAAGGTGGGTCCAAAACACCGCTTACGCCGGATCTGCACAGCCCCAGGCTGCAAACGCAAAACGGCCCGCGTGATGCGGGCCGTTTTTGTTTGGTTGCGGGGACAGGATTTGAACCTGTGACCTTCAGGTTATGAGCCTGACGAGCTACCGGGCTGCTCCACCCCG